>WFXU01000057.1 GCA_015490455.1 Hyphomicrobiales bacterium | reverse complement strand
TTTCAAAATAAATATATCTCACTTTGCAAAACAAAGAATTTTGCTTTATGGCAGTTAGAGTAGATAATAGGTAATTAAATGCAAGGATGAAGAGCAAGATAAGTCGCTCTAAATAATAAAAGGGAGACCATAATAACTTGCACCATAGTTTAGTTTGCCTCCCTAAAGCCATTCACCACACATTCAAAGGCTCAATGCACCTTCACTAACCCACTGATTTTACTGCATATTCGCCGAACCGTACCGTACGGTACGGCATTATTGCCATATATCAATTAGTTAGTATTGGGTGTGTTGGCTTTAAGTAAGGGGTAAGGGGAATAGAAGTCAGAAATCGGAAAATGCAAAAATATCCATCAAAATTGCAAGAAAACCACACATTAGAAGCAAAATCTTGCAATATTGAACGCTCAAAAGGAGTAAAATATCAAAAACTATCAATATGTTAAAAAATTTTCACGGCCGATAGAATAATTATTCTACCAAAAAATCCACAGTGAAGTTAAAATTATATAAGTGCTGTTTTTATTAAGAATTTCTGTTAGGAGTAAATAGAGAATCCAATATAAAAATTTTTGGAAGAAGGGGGCATAAAGTGGGGGACAGAATAGAGGGTAGTGCACAAAATATAGCAAAAATTGATGAAAATCAGTTTAGACCAGTATTTTGGCGCCGCATAATTGCATTCATTGTTGATGCTGTTTTGCTATTTTTGCTGGGTTTTTTATTAGGCTTTTTCTTTGAAGCTTATTTTTCCTCTCTTGGCCCATATGGACGCTTAGTTGGATTTTTCATTTCCTTAATTTATTTTGCAACTATGAATTCCAAATTATTTAGAGGGCAGACTATTGGCAAAAAACTGGCGCAAATAAAATTAGTTGATAAAAATAATAATTTTATTTCTGTTCCCAAATCTATTTTAAGATATTTGATAATTGGTGTGCCTATATTTCTAAATGGCGCAGTTCTTGATGACAAAATAATATTTTCTGCCTGGACCTATTTGCTTTCTTTAATTGTTTTTGGCATTCCAATATCTATTATTTACCTTTTCCTCTTCAATAGAAAAACAAGACAATCATTACATGATTTAATCGTTGGAACTTATGTTGTTGATGAGGAAGAGAGAGAACTTACCCCAAGTAAAATATGGAGAACTCATTATTATATTGCCGGCATAATTTCTATAGCTTCTTTATTTGTTCCTTTTTATATCAAAACTAAAATTTCACCAGAAGCAATAAATAGTATTTTATCCATCAATAGGGTAATATTGCAGAATGAAAAAATTAAAAATATCAATATATTAGTAGGTTTTTCAAAGTCAATTGGAAAAGAGGGAACTAAAGAATTAAATTATGTTAGCGCTACAGTTGTGCTTAAAGATAGAGATATTAACGATAAAAATCTTGCTCTTTTTGTTGCGCAAAAAATTTTCCTACTATATCCGCAAATTAAAGAAAAAGACATAATTTCGGTTCGCCTTACCTACGGCTATGATATTGGTATTAGTTCTAAATGGGTGTTTCAAACATATAATTTTAATATTAAAAAATAGCCCTAAACTGGCATCTCTGGGGCTATAAATATAAGAGATAAAGATTTTGGATAGTGTTTTGGCTAGATATAATGGATTTTACTATAGCAACCAGTTGTTAATAGCTGGCCATTATTATTCTGCAAAAATCCGGGTAGTATTATGCCAACAAGACAAAGACGACCATCAAAATTAAAGCAATTTTTCATTACGCTGATTCTTGTTGCCTTTCTTGCCTATATGGGGTTTAGCGCAATTTCAGGCAAATATGGCACAAATAATAGGAAATTAATTATTGATGACATCAAGCAATTAGAAGTAAAAACCGCTCTTTTACAAACCGAAATAGAGGAATATAAGAAAAAAATTGCTCTTTTTGATCCGCAAAAACTTGATCCTGATATACTTTCAGAGCGTGCTTTGGAATTATTATTAATGGTGCAAGAAAATGATAGAATTATTATTTTGGATGAAGAACAAATAAACCAATAATAAGTTAATTTAATAAATTAACTAAAACTTAGTTAATCATATTTATTCAAATATTACAACCGGTTAAATAAAATAAAAGAATAAAATTTTTATTTTCCTAATTATTCCAATAGTATAAACTCATGCCGAATTTGTTTAATTTTAGTTCCATCTGTTCATAACCAATTTAGGAGCGATTATGGCTAAAAAAGCTGTTAAGAAAATTCCAGCTAAAAATTCAGCTAAAAATAGAGCAAGAAAAACTCAATCTGCTAATAGTAATGAGCCTCGATTTTCAAAAGAAGAAGAGCTTTATGCCTATAGAGAAATGTTGCTCATTCGCCGCTTTGAAGAAAAGGCTGGGCAAATGTATGGCATGGGGCTAATTGGCGGTTTTTGCCACCTTTATATTGGGCAGGAAGCGGTTGTGACAGGTGTGCATATGGCCTCAAAAGAAGGTGATCAATCAATAACTTCATATCGTGATCACGGGCATATGTTAGTTGTTGGTATAGATCCAAAAGCTGTTATGGCTGAACTTACAGGCAGGCGTGATGGCCTTTCTAAAGGGAAGGGCGGCTCTATGCACATGTTCTCTAAGGAAAAATATTTTTATGGTGGCAATGGCATTGTTGGTGCGCAAGTTAGTTTAGGAACGGGCTTGGCTTTTGCCAATAAATATCGCGGCACCGATGATGTTGCTTTAGTTTATTTTGGTGATGGAGCGGCAAATCAGGGGCAGGTTTATGAAAGTTTTAATATGGCAAAATTATGGGATTTGCCAGTTGTTTATATAATTGAGAATAATCGCTATGCAATGGGAACTTCTTTGGAGCGCGGTTCAGCGCAAACGGAACTTTATCGGCGTGGAGAAAGTTTTGGCATTAAGGGTGAGCAGGTTGATGGGATGGATGTGCGTTTTGTCAAAGACGCGGCCGCTAGGGCGATAGAGCACGCTCGCTCGGGCAAGGGACCATATATATTGGAAATGATGACCTATCGCTATCGCGGCCATTCAATGTCTGATCCGGCAAAATATAGGAGCAGAGAGGAAGTTACCACAATGCGTGCCGAGCGCGATCCAATTGAACAGGTTAAAAGGCGAATTTTAGCAAATAAGCTGGCCAATGAAGATGAATTAAAGCAAATTGAAAAAGAAGTGCGTGCAATAGTGGTTGAAGCAGCCGATTTTGCTACAAAAAGCGAGTTGCCTGATGCTAGTGAGCTTTATACTGATGTTGTTCTTTCCGAGCTTTAGGAGAAAATATGTCTGTTGAAATTTTAATGCCAGCCCTCTCACCAACAATGGAAGAGGGCACTCTTGCCAAATGGTTAGTTAAAGAGGGTGATAGGGTTGAAGCTGGTGATGTTATCGCCGAAATTGAAACCGATAAGGCCACAATGGAAGTTGAGGCGGTTGATGAAGGAATATTAGGAAAAATTCTGGTTCCTGAGGGTAGTGAGGGTGTGAAAGTTAATTCACCAATCGCTATTTTGCTTGAGGAAGGGGAGAGTGCAGGCGATGTTAATAAGAGCGCTGCTGATAAGGGACACTCTATTCATCAGCAAGATCAGGACAAAAAAGAAGAAGTGGCCGTGACATCTATGGGGGTAAACGAACCAATCTTCACCCCAGCTTCTGATCCGGACTTGCCGGAAAATGTTGAAATGGAAGAAATGACGGTGCGTCAGGCCCTTAATGAAGCTATGGCCGAAGAAATGCGTTTAGATGATGATGTTTTTATAATGGGAGAGGAAGTAGCTCAATATCAGGGCGCTTATAAAGTAACGCAAGGTTTGCTTGATGAATTTGGTGAGAGGCGCGTAATTGATACACCAATTACCGAACATGGTTTTGCTGGAATTGGGGTAGGGGCAGCATTTGCTGGCTTAAAACCGATTGTTGAATTTATGACATTTAATTTTGCCATGCAGGCAATAGATCAAATTGTAAATTCTGCTGCAAAACAGCTTTATATGTCCGGAGGGCAAATTAATGTGCCGATTGTGTTTCGTGGGCCAAATGGACCGGCTGCAAGGGTAGCTGCGCAACATAGTCAGGATTTTTCCAGCTGGTATGCGCATGTTCCTGGTCTGATCGTTATTGCTCCCTATAGTGCTGCGGATGCAAAAGGCTTGTTAAAGGCAGCTATTCGCTCGCCAAATCCGGTAGTATTTCTAGAAAATGAATTGCTTTATGGTGTTGAATTTGAAGTGCCAAAAATTGACGATTTCATTTTGCCAATTGGTAAGGCGCGTATTGCCCGCGAGGGTAAAGATGTGACAATTATTTCTTATTCAATGGGCATGAAATATGCGACAGAGGCGACAGAAAAATTAGTAGCGGCTGGGGTTGATGTTGAATTGATAGATTTACGCACTCTTCGCCCTCTTGACATGGAAAGCGTAATAAACTCGGTTAAAAAGACCGGACGGGCGGTTATTGTTGAAGAGGGCTGGCCAAAATGTTCAGTTGGCTCTGAAGTTAGTGCGCAAATAATGGAAAAAGCCTTTGATTATCTTGATGCGCCAGTAATGCGTGTGGCAGGCAAGGATGTGCCGATGCCCTATGCTGAAAATCTTGAAAAATTAGCTTTGCCAAGCACCGAAGAGGTCATTGAGGCGGTAAATATAGTTAGCTATAGATCTTAGGGGGAATAGATGACAATAAATATTACAATGCCAGCCCTTTCTCCCACTATGGAAGAGGGAACCCTTGCCAAATGGCACGTAAAGGAAGGCGATTTTATTTCGGCAGGAGATATTATCGCTGATATTGAAACAGATAAGGCTACAATGGAAGTTGAAGCGGTTGATGAAGGGGTATTAGGTAAAATTTTGGTGCCCGAGGGTAGTGAAGGGGTTAAAGTAAATGCTGTTATCGCTATATTATTAGAGGAGGGCGAGAGCGCGAAGGATATTGGTGAAATAAGTGATGCTAGCGAAATAAGAGAGGTTCCAAAACCAGCTGCCGATAAAAAACTAGCAGTAAAAGAGGCAAAGCCGAAAACAGCTAATGAACAAACGACATCTACAACAAAAACAACTCAAACCCCAACCCTAAAAACGGGCGAACGCATTTTTGCTTCCCCCCTAGCGCGGCGCATCGCCAAAGAGGCCAATATTGATATTAGCTTGATTAAGGGAAGCGGTCCAAGAGGGCGTATAATTAAGGTGGATGTTGAAAAGGTAATTAAAGAAGGCTTGCCTATAAAGGCAAAGCCGATAAAATCTTCTATTGCTGTTTCTTCTGGCATGAGTAATGAAGCGGTGAAGGCGCTTTATGAGATAGGCACTTATGAGGAACGCAAAAATGATGGTATGAGAACGGTTGTTGCTGAGCGCCTAACTGAAGCAAAACAGACAATTCCGCATTTTTATCTTACTATTGAATGTCAGCTAGATAATTTACTTAAAGCAAGAGCTGAAATAAACGCTTCAGCGCCAAAGAATAAAGATGGTAAACCTGAATTTAAGCTCTCAGTTAATGATTTTATTGTTAAAGCTTGGGCATTGACTTTACAAAAAGTGCCAGAGGGCAATGCCACTTGGGCGGGGGACAGTATTCTTTATCATAAAGTCAGTGATGTTGCGGTAGCGGTTGCGGTGCCGGGCGGTTTGTTTACGCCGGTTGTTCGCGCGGCCGAAAGCAAAACTTTACGCCAAATATCTGCTGAAATAAAAGATTATGCAATTAGAGCAAAAAGCAAAAAACTTGCCCCGCATGAATATCAGGGCGGCTCAAGCGCCATTTCCAATCTTGGCATGTTTGGCATTAAACAATTTGCAGCAGTAATAAACCCACCGCATGGCACAATCCTAGCAATTGGAACAGGGTCAGAAAGAGTCTATGCTAAAAATGGTGAAATTAAAACCGGAACATTTATGGATGTAACATTATCTTGTGACCATAGAGCAGTTGATGGGGCGCTTGGCGCCTTAATGCTTGATGCTTTCAAAAAAATGATTGAAAACCCAGTAATGATGCTGGCTTAAATAGAGGTTAAAATGTCAAATCAATATGATGTCATAATTATCGGCTCAGGGCCTGGCGGTTATATTGCAGCAATCAGAGCAAGTCAGCTTGGCTTAAAAACCGCTATTATTGAGCGTGAACATATGGGGGGGATTTGCCTTAATTGGGGCTGTATTCCTACTAAAGCACTACTTCGTTCTGCTGAAATCTACGAAAATATGCGACATAGTGCTGATTATGGCTTAAAAAGTGAAAAAATAGAGGCTGACATTACCCAAATTGTCAAACGCTCTCGCGCTGTTACGGCACAAATGGCTTCAGGTGTGGCTTATTTGATGAAAAAAAATAAAATTGACGTAATTTGGGGAGAGGCAGCAATTACCGCTAGGGGTGAAGTTACGGTTAGTGAAAGTAAAAAACCTATTGAGCAACCGCAAAATCCTGTTCCTAAAGGCGTTTTGCCGCAAGGAAAATATAGTGCAAAAAATATTATTATTGCTACCGGCGCCAGGCCAAGAATATTGCCGGGAATTGAACCCGATGGTGATAAAATCTGGACGTATTTTGAAGCTATGAAGCCTAAATCTATTCCAAAATCTATTCTGGTAATGGGGTCAGGTGCTATAGGGATAGAGTTTGCCTCCTTTTATCGTGCTTTAGGGGTAAAAGTTACTATTATTGAATTAATGGAAAATATTTTGCCGATTGAAGATGAGGAAATTTCAAAATTGGCACAAAAGCGCTTTGAGAAAAACTCAATGAAAATTTTTACCAAAACCAAATTGGTAAAGGTGGAAAAACAAAAAAATTCCATCACTGCCCATATTGAACTGGCCAATGGACAAAAGGAAAAAATTACTGCTGAAAAACTAATTTCGGCGGTCGGTGTAATATGTAATACCGAGAATTTAGGACTAGAAAAATTAGGCGTTCAATTAGAAAAAGGCGCAATAAAAATAAATGAATATTGCCAGACTAATATTGAGGGCATTTATGCAATAGGCGATGTAGCTGGCTCGCCAATGTTAGCGCATAAGGCAGAGCATGAGGCGATTATTGCAGTTGAAAAAATTGCCGGTAAAAATCCGCATCCACTTGATAGGAGAAAAATTCCTGGCTGCACATATTGCCACCCGCAAATTGGCAGTGTTGGCCTAACTGAAAGAGCGGCAAAAGAAAGGGGATATAAAATTAAAGTTGGCCGTTTTCCCTTTATTGGTAACGGCAAAGCAGTTGCCCTTGGCGAGCCTGATGGGTTGGTTAAAACCATATTTGATGCTAAAACGGGTGAACTATTAGGTGCGCATATGATTGGGGCAGAAGTTACCGAGCTTATACAAGGTTTTGTTATTGCTATGAATTTAGAAACAACTGAAGAAGAATTGATGCACACCATCTTCCCGCACCCAACCTTAAGCGAAACAATGAAAGAATCAGTTCTTGATGCTTATGGAAAGGCGCTTAATATGTAATTATATTGGGTCTTTTAAGAGGAGGTTATATATGTGGGGTTTTATTTTGGCAATTATTGTTGGCGGTGTAGCAGGAACTATTGCTGCCCGCTTAATGAAAGCCGATAATTCAATTATTTTGAACATTATTCTTGGGGTTGTGGGGGCATTTTTGCTAAATAGTATAATAGGGTTGGTTTTTAATCTATGGGGTGGTAATATTTTGTGGAATTTATTGGCTGGCATTATTGGAGCAAGCGGGCTAATTTGGATCTATCGTGAATATCAAAAAAGAAAATAGCCATTATAAATAGTTAAAATTAAATGAAAATATTAGAAAACATATTTATTTAGTGCTGTAATTCCAGGTTTAATTTTTGCTCTTATTGGCGCTAGTGTTGCTGCATTATTTACACGTAGGAAAAAAGATTAGGCATATTTATGGTAGTTTTGTATACAGCTAATAAAACTGTTCGCCACCCTGAAAAGGCACATAGGGCTGACAACCCAATTCAAAGGAAACCAGATTGGATAAGGGTTAAGGCTCCGGGAAGTAAATTATATAAAGAAACGCAAAAAACTATCAATGATAATAATATAGTTACTGTTTGCACTGAGGCGGCTTGCCCTAATATTGGCGAATGTTTTGAGCAAAAACATGCTTCCTTTATGATAATGGGAGAAATTTGCACCAGAGCCTGCGCCTTTTGTAATGTCGCAACGGGTAAACCCTTGCCATTAGATGAAAATGAACCTGAAAATGTCGCCAATGCAGTAAAAAAACTGGCACTAAACCATGTGGTGATAACTTCAGTTGATAGAGATGATTTAGAGGATGGAGGGGCAGGTCATTTTGTAAAAGTAATTAAAGCCATTCGCAATAAATGCCCAAATACCACGATTGAAGTTTTAACCCCTGATTTTTTAAGAAAAGAGGGTGCTTTAGAAATGGTGGTGGCAGCAAAACCCGATGTATATAACCATAATCTTGAAACAGTGCCTTCAAAATATTTAAATGTTTGTCCGGGATCGCGCTATTTTTATTCAATCCGCCTATTGCAAAAGGTGAAAGAAATTGACCCAACTATATTTACCAAATCTGGCATTATGGTGGGGTTAGGCGAAACAAGAAATGAAGTTTTACAATTGATGGATGATTTATGCTCGGCAGATGTTGATTTTCTCACCATTGGGCAATATCTTGCTCCATCAAAAAAGCATTATCCGGTGAAGGAATTTATCACGCCAGAACAATTTAAGGCTTACGAAAAAATCGCTTATTCTAAGGGCTTTTTATTGGTTTCTGCTTCTCCCTTAACCCGTTCTTCACACCATGCAGGTGAAGATTTTGCAAAGCTAAAGGCTGCAAGATTAGCAAAGAAAATATAGTTTGTTATACAATATAGAAAATTATTCATTAGCCCTTCATAGTGGAATTTATTAGACATCATACAGGGATTTTGAAACACTAATATTAAAATAAATATCCCAATTATGCTTTGCTAATGTTGGATTTAGCTTTAACGGGTTGTATGAGCTTTCCATGTACCGGGGATAGTGTTGAAGAAATTTGTAATGCAAAAGTGCTTGTTAATTAATATTTAATAATCTAATGAACCAATTAATCCTCTTTGGCTGTTAATTGGTTTGTTAGATGGTAAAATTAAATTTTGAAAGATTCACCCCCTTTAATCCAGAGCAAATGCTCTCTTTGGTGGCTGATATAAAGTCATATCCTGATTTTGTGCCACATTGTTCTGATATGCAAATTAAAGATGGCGAAAGGAACAATATTTGTTATGCAACAATGTTTGTTAGTTTTGGCCCTGTTTCTCAATCTTATACCAGCAAGGTGATTATTGATAGGGAGCAAATGAGTATCAGCGCGAGTGCTATAGATGGACCTTTCTCTCATCTTGATAGTAAATGGCAATTTTTGCCAGAAGGGGCGGGAACAAAGGTTATATTTAATATAGATTTTGGCTTTTCAAATCGTTTATTGGGGAAAATAGCCGAGCCTATTTTTACAAAAATGCAAAATGAAATAGTCAACGCTTTCATTAACGAGGCAAAAAGACGCTATTTTTAATAATTATAATTTAATTTTACCGGCACTATGTCGTTAAAATGTTCTAAATTTATGCTCTAATTAGAAATTTGTCCACCGTGAAGAATTTTTAACATATTGATATTTTTTTGATATTTTTCTCTTATCGCATATTTAATTTTGCAAAATTTGTTCCTTTAAGTGTAATTTTCTTACAATTTGGTTATGAGTATTTTTGTGATTTCTGACTTCCGCCTTCTGAGCGATAAATCTTCACAGCCGACTAAACTCTATACCATCTCTCAAGAATATACCCTTAAAAAATGGTGCGCCCGAGAGGATTCGAACCTCTGACCTCTGCCTTCGGAGGGCAGCACTCTATCCAGCTGAGCTACGGGCGCTAAAATTCATCAAGCCATAGAATTAGGTCATATATCCGCTTAAACCCAAAATCCGATTCCAGCAACCACAATAAAATATAATTTATTATAAAATAAAAAGAGCCTCTCATAATTTTACCATGAAAGGCTCCGATAATTTATAGAGCTGATAAATTATTACTGATTGGCCGAAACATTAATATTTAATAGTTTGATCAGTTCTGGCGGATTATCAGCTAACGCCAAAAATGACATAGTAGGAGTTGGGTTTTCCGGCTTGATTTTTATTTCAATATTTTTTGGATCGCTCAAATATGCATTAACAGCTTCTCTTATTTGAGATTGAAGCTCTGGCACTCCCAATTCTTCTAAAAAGGCCGAAGACATCATAGCTAGACCCGGCACTAACTCCTGGCGAGTCGTTCCCTGTTGCGCTGCCACAATATCAAGAATCTTTGTGCTAATGCCGTCATCTGTAAAACTAATAGTAAATTCATTAAACAATAATTGTGCTGCCGCTGACATAAACATTTCTGCAGCTTTAGCCTGATATTCATCAGAAGTAGGATCTATTTTGCGAAGCTCTTTGTCGGCTTCAATCATTTGTTCCAGAACTGCAAGAGTGTAGCCTGAAAAGTCCAACTTTATATTAAGACGGCCAATATTCTCGAAATCCAATGAAGATTCTTCAAATTTTACTCGACCATCACTCAAATCCCAGCTCGCCTCACCTCTTATCTTACCCTCAATTGTCGTCAGACCAACCGCTGCAAGGCCAATACGTGCATCCTCATCGGGAATTTTACTCAAATCAGAATAAATTCCATTCACATCAAATGAACCAGAGAAAAATGTTAAATCATCATTAAACTCATTAATTCCAACTACACTATCTATCTTAAAAATATCAACCCCATCTACTGAAACAGATATTTCTCCTGTTTCAAACCTTTTATACATAGCCATAGTTTTAAGAAAATCTTCTTCGGCATTTGCGGGAATTAATATATCTCTATAAGCTATATCGCTTGCTTTAATATTTATGCCCTTAATAGTATGATCAATATCCGCAATTTCTGCCTTTGTCGCGCTATAGCCCCCATCCTCAGTTTCCTTGACACCGAAAAAGACTATTGGCCTATTAAATATTTCCCCTATATATTTTAATCCCTCGTTTAACCCTTCTAATTCCTCCTCTTCTTCTAATCCCTCTATTTCCCAACCACTAAGAGTAATAACATCGCCATTAGCAGTTGCCTCTTTAATTTTTATCTCATAACCAGCGCCAGAAGAAACAGAAATAGCCGCAGATAGTTTATCGGCAAAATCTCGCGCATCAAGCGCCATTGCGCCAAGTGGAAGGCTAATAGTTGTAACGGCTACTAAAGTGGCAATAGAAAATTTATTTAGTTTCATTTATTTGTCCTCTAATATTATCTCTCATTTATGGGGCTATAAATCCACCAATTGCTTAGTGGTCAGAAGTCCGATGATATATTTTTTCTCCAAGAACTCAATATGATTAGAGCAAAAATTTGTCCTTAAAATGAGAATTGTGCAAGAAATTTGGCTAAATTACTGGTTATATGGTTAATATGTTTTTGTTCATCTGCCCTAAATATTTCCCAATTTTCCACCTGAGAGTGTGAATAACCCTCATCAGGCACTACATGCACCGTTCTCATTCCCATTTCAGAAGCGGTTTTTAAGTTTTTTTCTAAATCATCAAACATAATGGAGGTTGTAACATTAATTTCAAAATCACTAATGAATTTTTCATAGGCTTTTGGGTCTGGCTTAGGCCTAAATCCCGACCTTTTAATATCAAATAATCCATCAAATAAATTATTTGCCCCAAGCTTATCCAAAACGGCTTCCGTATGATTAATATCAGCATTTGTGAAAATATATTTACGCCCGTTAAGTGAAGAGATAATTTCTATTAATTCTTCATTTTTTTCAACGGGTGAATAGTCAATTTTGTGCACTTCATCTAGATAATGGTTTGGGTCAATGCCAAAATCATGCATTAGCCCGTTTAGTGTGGTGCCATGATCTCTATAATAGTCTTTTTGTAATTTTCTGGCCCTTTTACGGTCTAATCCGGTAATATTCATGACATAATTGGTGATAAGGACATCAATTTGTGTAAATAAATCGCAGCTACGCGGATAAAGCGTATTATCTAAATCAAATATCCAGACATTAATTTGAGAAAAATTATTCATATTTTGTCGCTATTTTACAATTAAAGTTCCAGCACCATATTCGGTAAATAATTCTATTAAAATAGCGTGCTCAATTTTACCATTCATTATCACAACCCCCTCAACGCCATTTTCTAAAGCTTTTAAGCAAGTTTCAACCTTTGGTATCATGCCGGCTGAAATTGTTCCATTTTCTATTAATTGTTTAGCCTCATTGGCATTTAATTTAGAAATTAGATTATTATTCTTATCCAAAACTCCATCAACATCAGTCAAAAATAACATTCGCTCAGCCTTAAGCGCTCCGGCAATTGCTCCGGCAAAAATATCAGCATTTATATTATAAGTATGCCCGTCTCTACCCGGCGCAACGGGGGCAATAACCGGTATCATCTCAGAGCCGGCCAACATATTAATGACGGAGCAGTCAATTTCATCTGGCTCCCCAACAAAGCCAAGATCTATAATTTTTTCAATATTGCTGTTTTCGTCAATAATTTGCTTTTGGCTTTTTTTGGCAAAGACCATATTGCCATCTTTACCGCAAAGCCCAATGGCGCGTTCTCCTTGCGCATTTATCAGAGCTACTATTTGCTTATTTATCGAGCCGGCCAGCACCATTTCAACTATTTCAACCGTCTTTTTATCACTTATTCTAAGCCCATTGGCAAATTGTGACTTAATATTCATTTGCTTAAGCCTTTGTCCAATTTGTGGGCCACCCCCATGCACAATAATAGGGTTCAGCTTTGCTTGTTTTAATAGGGCAATATCGCGGGCAAAAGCGTTTGAGAGCTCCTGATTTACCATTGCGTGCCCACCAAATTTAATTACAATAGTTTTGCCCTTATAGCGCTGCATATAGGGTAAAGCATTGGCCAAAATTGCCGCATCTTTTTGCGAATTTAATTGTTGGTTTGCTTGTTTATTATCTTGCTTTATCACGAAAATAACCATTAAGTTAATTTATTTATGCTTCTTTAGCGTGAAAAAATAAAAATGTCATTTATTTACCAAACTAAATTGTTAAATTAAAAATGAAGCTTACAATAATTCAAGTAGGGCAAACACCAGAATCAATGCAAAAATATTTTGACCGTTTCCCGCCGCAATTTCAGCAATTATTATCGGCAAATGGAGAAGATTTTATTTTTGAAACGGCCAATATTTTTATTGGTGAGGAATTTCCTCAAATAGATAATTTAGAGGGAATAATTATTACCGGCTCCGCTTATGGTGTTTATGATGATATTGGCTGGATTGAACCTTTACGCAATTTTGTGCGTAATATTTATGATAGGCAAATCCCAATGTTAGGTATTTGTTTTGGTCATCAAATAATGGCTGATGCGCTCGGGGGAAAGGTAGAAAAATCAATAAAGGGCTGGGGGGTTGGCCGCCATATTTATGAAGTAAAGAAAAATTTAGACTTTTTTGTCGGAATGGGCGATAAAATAGCCCTTGCTGCTTCACATCAGGATCAGGTAGTAAAAAAACCAGAGGAAGCAGAAATATTTCTTTCTTCTGATTTTACCCCATATGCCGGTCTATTTTATAAAAATGGGGCGGCCATTTCGTTACAGCCCCACCCCGAATTTGATGCTGAATATTCCAAAGCATTAATTGATGAACTAAGCGAAGATGATTTAGATAGGGAAAAAGCAAAAAAAGCGCGTCTCTCTCTTAATGAACCTTTGGATAATTTGCAAATTGGCGCCGCTTTAGCAAGATTTTTCAAGATGGCTAAAAATAATCAGCCGTCCGTGAAGAATTTTTAACATATTGATATTTTCCTTTATTGAACATTTGCTATTGCAAGATTTTGCCTATCCATATGCAGTTTTCTTGCAATTTTGACGGATATTTTGTGATTTCCGACTTCTGATTTCTGATTTCTGCCTTTTGAGCGATAAATCTTCACGGCCGATTATTTAGCCATTATAATTTAGGTCTTTTCAAATTTAGCGTTTTCTAAGCGCAACATGGCTGATTGTATGATCGCTATCTTTAGTCAAAATAAGATCAGCACGCCCCCTTGTTGGTAAAATATTTTGTTTTAGATTGGCCAAATTTATTTCTTCCCAATATTTTGTGGCTAATTTTACCGCCTCATCATGCGATAATTTAGAAAAAGAATGAAAAAAAGATTTTGGATCCTTAAAGGCGGTTTTTCTAAGCCGGTGAAAACGTTCAATAAACCAATTTAATAAATCATTTTCATCCGCATCAATATAGAGAGAAAAATCAATAAAGTCAGAGGCAAATAAAATGGGATTACCGCTTTTGGGTAATTCGCCGGGCTGTAAAATATTTAATCCCTCAACAATTAAAATATCCGGCCTATCAATTATTATTTTCTCTCCCTCAACAATGTCATAGGTAAGGTGTGAATAAATGGGAGCGCTAACATTTCGCTTTGCTGATTTTATATCGGCTAAAAAATTGACAAATCTAGCCCTATCATAGCTTTCAGGAAAACCTTTTCTTTCCATTAAATTACGCTTTTCCAATTCTTTATTGGGCAATAAAAAACCATCTGTCGTAACCAAATCAACCTTTGGCGAACTAGGCCAGCGCTGTAAAAGAGCCTGCATTATGCGCGCAGTAGTTGATTTTCCTACAGCAACTGAACCAACTATTCCAAATATAAAGGGCGCTTTATCGCCATTTGTTCCTAAAAATTTGGTCGTAGCCCTATGCACTCCCTGCACTGCTTCAACATAAAACGATAATAATCTGGTAAGGGGCAAATATATTTCTTCCGCTTCGCTTAAAGATATTGGATCGTCAATTGAGCGTAATTTTTCAATATCCTCCTCTTTAAGCGTCATTGGTTCATCGGCGCGCAATTTTGCCCATTCGCTTTTAGTGAATTGATGATAGGGGGAGAGAGATTTTGCCATGATAGTCCTGATTATATGCCTAGTTCTTTTGTTTTCGCGCTTGTTTTTCTTCTAGACCGGAAAGGGAAGTGCGTTTGTGTAAAATATTTAATATTTGAGCAAATTCAATATTATGCGCCTTTAGTAAAATTAAAAAATGATAAAGCATGTCGGCCGCCTCCTGGCCTAATTCATCTTTATCGCCACTTATTGCGGCAATAATTAATTCTATTGCCTCTTCGCCAAATTTTTCAGCACATTTTTTAGCACCAGAACTTAATAATTTGGCACTATAGGATTTTTCAGGACTAATATTTGCCCGTCTGGCAATTATTTTTTCCAATTCTTCAAGGGTAAAACTCATTTTTAATTCCAAAGGCAAATTAATTTAATAATCAAGGCGCATATTTATGCCATTATCTCGCATATATTTCTTGGCCTGAGCAATAGAAAAAATTCCAAAATGAAAAATTGAAGCAGCCAACACCGCATTTGCATGCCCCTTCTTTACTCCCTCAACTAAATGTTCAAGTTTACCTACCCCACCAGAAGCAATAACCGGCACATTAACCGCATCAGCAATTGTTTTTGTAAGTTCAATATCAAAACCCAATTTTGTCCCATCCCTATCCATAGAAGTGACTAATAATTCTCCTGCCCCCCTCTTAACCATGTCAATGGCAAATTCAAGCGCATCTATTCCGGTTTTATTTCTCCCACCATGCGTATAAATTTCCCATTTATTTTCTTTAATTTTTCTGGCATCAACCGAAACAACAATACATTGATTGCCAAATTTATCGGCCGCCCTATTAATAAAATCCCTATTTTTTACCGCCGCCGAATTTATCGCAACCTTATCGGCACCACAAAGCAATAATTTACGTATATCTTTAAGGCTACGCACCCCCCCACCTACCGTAAGGGGCATAAAACAATGTTCTGCTGTTTTACTGACAACGTCAAAAATAGTATCACGTCCCTCAAAGCTAGCAGAAATATCTAAAAAACATAATTCATCCGCTCCCGCTTTATCATAGGCAATAGCAGCCTCAACCGGATCGCCCGCATCCACCAGATTAACAAAATTCACCCCCTTAACCACGCGGGCATCTTTGACATCAAGGCAGGGAATAATACGGGTTTTAAGTGCCATTATTTTCCTCTTAATAGGCTTAGCGCTTTTTGTACATTAATCCTCCCATCATAAAGGGCGCGCCCAGAAATTGCCCCTTCCAAAATTTGTGCCTTTTTGGAAGCTAAAAATTCAATATCTTTCATTGAAGCAAGCCCTCCCGAAGCAATAATGGGAATGCTGGTTTGGGCGGCTAGTTGCAGGGTTGCTTCCCAATTTATACCGCTTAAAATACCGTCCCTATCAATATCCGTATAAATTATGGCATTAACCCCCACTCCTGAAAAACGTTTGGCCAGTTCAATAGCGCTAAGTTCAGAAGTCTTTGCCCAGCCTTCAACCGCAACCTTACCGCCCCTAGCATCAATACCAACAGCAATATTTTGCGGAAATTCCTTGCAAGCCAATTTTACAAGTTCGGGATCTCTAAGAGCAATAGTTCCTAAAATTACCCTTTCCACCCCCTTTTTAAGCCAAAATTCAATTTGTTCCATTGAGCGAATACCACCACCCAACTGCACTGGTAAATTTACATTGGCCAAAATATTTTCAACCGCTTTTCCATTTACGCTTTTACCTGCAAAAGCCCCGTCAAGATCAACAATATGCAAATATTCAAAAGACTGATTTGCAAATATTTTGGCCTGTGCAACCGGATCATCGTTAAAAATAGTAACCCTATTCATATCGCCCAATTTAAGCCGCACACATTTTCCATTTTTAAGATCTATTGCCGGAAATAAAATCATGGGCGCCACCTTAAAAAATTCTCAAGCAAATTAAGCCCTAAAATCTGACTTTTCTCAGGATGAAATTGCACGCCAACCATATTATTTTTGCCAATCATTGCGGCTATTTCTCCGCCATAATCGGTGCTGGCTATAATATTTTTTCTTTCATTTACCACAAAATGATAGGAGTGAACAAAATAGGCATGTAGCCCATCTTCACCCAGTTTAATATTATTTAATAATGGGTGGGGGCTAAAATCACTCTTATTATTGATAATATTTTCGCTCTTACTTATTTTATCATTGCCAAATTTTGTTATATTCAACGTATTCCAGCCCATATGCGGAATTTTAAGCCCCTTATGTTCAGCTTTGATTTTTTTAACTATTCCCCTTATCCAACCAAGCCCGGCATGTTTTCCTTTTTCTTTGCCATAATCGGCCATTAGCTGCATACCAACACAAATTCCTAAAAAAGGAACCCCCCCCCTTACAACCCTCTCGGTTAAAATCTGCTCAATATTGCTAATAGCCAATAAGCCCTTTTTACAATCGGCAAATGCCCCAACTCCGGGTAGAACTATTCTATCAGCAGCAAAAATTATTTCAGCCCTGCTACTGACAATAATTTCCGGCCTATTATCCAAATTTTTGGCCGCACGCGCCAAAGCCTTTTGCGCAGAGCGCAAATTGCCCGAACCATAATCAATTATGACAATTTTTTCTCTGTTTTTATCCACTATATTTATTTTCGCTTGATTATAGTAATATTAATCTAAACAAAGTTTAGCCCATTTAATTTGCGCTTTTTCAAAATTATCGGCCAATATTTCACCAATAAATTCAAATCCTTTTCTTTTAAGGGCACGTGCCAAAATATTAGGCGCTTCAAAGCCAATCCAGATTGCGCTGATAATATAGAGCCAAAAGCTTGCCTCTTCACCAATAAGGGAAGTTATGGCACTAAGGAAAAAAATAAATGCCAGCCACAAAATAAATTCAAGCCACAAATTTTTACTAATCAGCCAAAGGGGAGGAAAAATTGCTGCAAGCCAATAAAATCTATCTTCTATTAGCACATTATTTTCGTTCCATATTTGATTTTGCTTATTTGCTTTTTGTAAAATCTGAAATAATGCCATTGTTGCTCTTTCTAAAATCTAAAGAGATCCCTTTGTTGAAGGTATAATATTTTTTGTTCTTTCATCTATGCTTATTGCTTTTCTTAATGCATGTGCTAGCGCCTTAAAAATACTTTCTGCAATATGGTGATTATTATCGCCATAGGGAACCTCAACATGTAATGTTATGCCAGAATTCATCGCAAATGCATAAAACCATTCGCGAAATAATTCCGTATCCATTTCCCCAACCTTATTGGCGCTAAAATTAACTTTCCAGTGCAAAAATGGCCTGCCTGAAATATCAAGCGCTATTCGTGCCAATGTCCCATCCATTGGCAAATCAGCACTGGCATAGCGCCTTATTCCTCTTTTATCGCCAAGCGCCTTTTTTATCGCCTGCCCCAGCACAATAGCGCTGTCTTCAACCGTATGATGAAAATCAATATATAAATCACCCTTTGCTTGTAAATTTATATCAATCAGTGAATGTTTGGCTAATTGTTCAAGCATATGGTCTAAAAAGCCAACCCCTGTGCTGACCTCATAATTGGCACAGCCATCAAGATTTATTTCCACTATTATTTCGGTTTCGCTGGTTTTTCGCTCTATTTTTGCACTTCGCATCAGAAAACTCCAAATTAATATTAGTTTCCTAGCAGTTTCAGTAAAAATTGCAAAGCCAAACTAACATCATAATGAATAATATTGGCAGATGAATTTGCAATTATTGAAAAATTGACTAAATGAGGGAGGTGATTTAATTTTAGAGGTTCTTATGACGCAGGAAAATTCTGACAATAGGGCAAATAATATTCCTCTCTGGCACGGCACAACTATTATTAGCGTCAGAAAGGGAGGGAGGGTTGTGGTTGCCGGCGATGGGCAAGTATCGCTCGGGCAAACAGTAATTAAACATTCTGCTAAAAAGGTGCGCTTACTTGCTGGGGGTAAAGTTATTGGCGGCTTTGCTGGGGCAACGGCCGATGCTTTTACCTTATTTGAGCGTCTTGAGGCTAAATTAGAGCAATATCCGGATCAATTAATGCGAGCCTGTGTAGAATTAGCCAAAGATTGGCGCACTGATAGATATTTGCGCCGCCTTGAAGCTATGATGATTGTTGTTTCCGAAACTGATTCGCTGGTTTTGACCGGAACAGGTGATGTATTAGCGCCAGATGAGGGCATAATAGCTATTGGCTCGGGGGGCAATTATGCTCTTAGTGCGGCATTAGCACTAAAAGATACAGATTTGGATGCCGAAGAAATAGCAAAAAGGGCGATGGAAATAGCAGCAAAAATCTGCGTTTACACTAATGATAATATAACAATTGAAACCTTAAAAACAAAGTAACAATTATCTAAAAATTAAATTTATTCATTACTAGATTTATTGACTAGACTTATTGCAAATATATCAAATAGACGGTTTAACAAAATGAACTCTACTAATTATTCACCACGTGAAATTGTATCGGAATTAGATCGCTATATTGTTGGGCAAAGAGATGCTAAGCGCGCAGTGGCCATAGCTATGCGTAATCGCTGGCGTCGCCAACAATTAAGTGAAGAAATGCGACTTGAAGTTACCCCTAAAAATATTCTTATGATAGGGCCTACAGGGGTGGGTAAGACCGAAATTTCACGCCGTTTAGCGCGCCTAGCCAATGCTCCCTTTATTAAAGTTGAAGCAACCAAATTTACCGAAGTTGGCTATGTTGGGCGTGATGTTGAACAAATGGTGCGCGATCTTGTTGAAATTGGCATTTCGCTTTTGCAAGAGCAAAGAAGAAAAAAAGTGCAGGCAAAGGCGCATATAAATGCAGAAGAAAGAGTGCTGGATGCTTTGGTTGGCAAAAATTCGCAACCAAGCACACGCGAGGCTTTTAGAAAAAAACTTCGCGCCAATGAATTAGATGATAGGGAAATAGAAATTGAAGTTAGTGCCAGCCCCAGCGCAATGCCAATGATAGATATTCCAGGCATGCCGGGCGGCTCAATGGGCATGATAAATCTTAGTGACATGTTGGGCAAGGCTTTTGGTTCTCATGGCGTAAAAAAGAAGTTAAAAGTTAAAGATAGTTATAAAATTTTGATTAATGAAGAAGCCGATAAATTATTAGATCAGGAACAATTACAACTAGATGCTATTGAACTGGTGGAAAATCATGGCATTATATTTTTAGATGAAATTGATAAAGTGACAATGCGTGAGGGACGTGGGGGCGGTGATGTTTCACGTGAAGGTGTGCAGCGCGATTTACTCCCGCTAATTGAGGGCACAACTGTCAGCACCAAATATGGCCCGGTAAAAACAGATCATATATTATTCATTGCTTCAGGCGCTTTTCATGTTGCCAAACCATCAGATCTTTTACCAGAACTTCAGGGGCGTTTGCCTATAAGGGTTGAGTTAAGAGCCCTGACCAAAGAGGATTTTGTGCAAATTCTTAGCGATATAGATTCTTCCCTAATTAAGCAATATATTGCCCTAATGGAAACGGAAGGGGTTAAACTGGAATTTAGTGAAAATGCAATAGATGCGATAGCAGAAGCTGCTGTTTCGGTTAATGCCAGTGTTGAAAATATTGGTGCGCGCCGCCTGGCAACCGTAATGGAAAAACTGGTTGAAGATATATCTTTTGAAGCTCCCGATAGAGAGGGTGAAACTATCAGAATTGATGCAGAATTTGTCAATAAACAGGTAGGGGAGCTTATAAAGGATGCTGATTTAAGTAAATTTGTGCTCTAATATTTACGCAGTAAAAGAGCTGATAATGCAGGAAAAGGCGAATAAAATAGAGCTTAATATTCATGCAAGTGCCCTTTATATTGAGGGATATGGCGTTTTGATTAGAGGTAAATCCGGCTCTGGTAAATCGCTTTTGGCATTAGAGCTTATAGATAATATTACTAAATTTAAGACCACTCTAATTGCAGATGATAGGGTTAATATTAGTAAAGAAAATAATGAGGTTTTTCTCCATTATGTCCCCTCCCTTAAAGCAAAAATAGAATTATTTGGCTATGGAATAGTGAAACGCGAATATATAAAGAGCGCGAAATTAGATTTAATTATAGATTTAGTTGATGAAATAGTAAGAATGCCCGAAAAAAAAGAGTTTTCCTGTGTTTTTCTGGGGGAAAAAATAGCACGCTGTCCCATTCCTAATAGCAAATTAACAAATATAAATCATCAGATTTTACTTATTTCAGAGGCTATTTTGGCATTAAAAAGAGCTAAATTATAGATATTGGTTTACTTGTTAAGATAAATTTGCTTGCATTATATTTGGTGGTTAAAATATTAGGAAGAAAAATGCTTGGAATGGTTTTGGTAACTCATGGTCGCTTAGCAGAAGAATTTTATGCGGCGCTTGAACATGTGGTTGGCCCACAAGAAGCCTGTATAGCAATATCAATCGGTCCGGATGATGATATGGAAGAACGGCGAAATGATATTATAGAGGCGGTTAAGGCTGTTGATAATGGCAAGGGAGTTATAATTTTAACCGATATGTTTGGCGGCACTCCATCAAATTTAGCCATTTCGGTAATGCAAG
This sequence comes from Hyphomicrobiales bacterium, assembly GCA_015490455.1. Taxonomy (GTDB): domain Bacteria; phylum Pseudomonadota; class Alphaproteobacteria; order Rhizobiales; family Devosiaceae; genus S141-66. The sequence goes on along the minus strand of WFXU01000057.1, from coordinate 19,537 downwards.
ATAGAAATATTGAGGTGATTGCCGGAGTTAATCTGCCAATGTTGGTTAAATTGGCGCGGGTCAGTTCAGAAATGGATTTACGCGACGCAGTCAGAGAAGCGCAGGAAGCGGGAAGAAAATATATTAATATTGCCAACGATATTTTAGGTGGATAATGCCGATTCCTAAACAATGCGGGCGCTCACTTTGTCAGGCAATAACAATTTGCAATAAGCGCGGCCTACATGCGCGCGCTTCTGCCCGCTTAGTTAGAACAGCCGAAAGATTTGACGCGCAAATCAGCGTGGAAAAGGGTGGAACTATTGTTGGCGCTACCTCAATTATGGGCCTAATGATGCTGGGCGCTGCAAAAGGCTCTACAATACTCGTTAGAGCTTCGGGAAAAGAAGCGCGCGAAGCACTTGATGCTATTGTGGAGCTGGTTAATGCCGGTTTTGATGAAGATGGCGAAGAAATAGAAAATTATTAAACATATAAAGATTTCTTTATATGTTTCTTGTAAGTTTTGTCATCTCTCTTTATAAGAGCCAATAATTTTAACAAAATGGATATTAAAATGAATAAGAATTTCAGTGATTATGCGGTAAAAAATATTGATTTGGCCGATTTTGGCCGTAAGGAAATAGAAATAGCCGAAATTGAAATGCCCGGCCTTTTAGCTATAAGAAAAGAATTTGCAGCCAAACAGCCACTTAAGGGTGCACGTATTGCCGGCTCATTACATATGACAATTCAGACTGCTGTGCTGATAGAAACTTTAGTTGCCTTAGGGGCTGAGGTGCGCTGGGCAAGTTGTAATATTTTTTCAACTCAAGATCATGCAGCCGCCGCCATTGCTGCTGCTAATATTCCGGTTTTTGCGCATAAGGGTGAAACTTTAGAAGAATATTGGGATTTTGCCGACAGAATTCTTGATTGGGGTAATGGTGAAACTGCTAATATGATTTTAGATGATGGCGGGGACGCAACTATGTTGGTGCTGATGGGAGCAAAGGCGGAAACAGACCCCTCATTCTTAAAACACCCAAAATCTGAAGAAGAAGAATATTTTTTCGCGCAAATTAAAAAACGCCTGGCGAAAGATCCAAATTTTTATTCAAAAGTTCGGGATAATATTAAAGGTGTTTCAGAAGAAACAACAACTGGTGTTATGCGCCTTTATCAATTACATGAAAGGGGTGAACTTCCCTTCCCTGCAATTAATGTTAATGATAGTGTTACTAAATCTAAATTTGACAATAAATATGGTTGTCGTGAAAGTCTGGTTGACGCAATTCGGCGCGCTACCGATGTAATGATAGCCGGCAAAGTGGCGATAGTTTGTGGCTATGGCGATGTTGGTAAGGGTTCGGCGCAATCATTAGCGGGGGCTGGCGCTAGGGTTTTAGTTACTGAAATTGATCCGATTTGCGCCCTGCAAGCGGCAATGGACGGATTTGAAGTTGTAAGATTATCAGAAGCTGCCCATCGCGCCGATATTGTAGTTACCTCTACCGGCAATAAGGATATTGTCACGCTTGATGATATGAAAAAACTCAAAGATATGGCGATAGTTTGTAATATTGGACATTTTGACAATGAAATTCAGGTGGCCGAATTGCAAAATTATAAATGGACAAATATTAAGCCACAAGTTGATATTGTTGAACTTGATAAGGAAAAACGCATTATTTTATTATCAAAAGGTCGTCTGGTGAATTTGGGTAACGCAACAGGGCATCCAAGTTTTGTTATGAGCGCTTCTTTTTCCAATCAAACTTTGGCGCAAATTGAATTATGGACAAAGGGGGAAGAATATAAACCGGGTGTGCATATATTACCAAAACATCTGGATGAAAAAGTTGCAGCCCTTCATTTAGAAAAGCTCGGGGCTAAATTAACTAAATTAACCAAAGAACAAGCAGACTATATTGGCGTTAATCAAAATGGTCCATTTAAGCCCGAACATTATAGATATTAGTTCGTCAACTATATTTAGGGGATTATTTTCCCCTAAATATTAAATTGCCTCTTGCAGAGTGATTCACTCACCCTTTATGTTTGAACTGATTCGTAGCAGTTGGTCAGATTCAAATAAAAATTAAGAGGTTGGGAGCATGAAGCCGAAACCATGTGGGAGGGGTTGGTTTAAGAAATTAAATAATCTTCTTTTCTTATTGCTTAGCATATATTTTTCATTTTTCCCAACTGCCATTTTTTCACAAACAGAACTAAACTCACAAAATCCCAATTCCACCCCCTTTAATATTAATTTTATCCATATTGCCCCTTTGGTGACAATATTGGCAGCTCTGATTTTTGGCCTGTTTGCTGCAATAATAGTTCGCAATAATATAAAAAGAACGAAAAAAATTCAAAATAATGCAAGGCAGCAAATTGCCAATATGCGCGCTCATCTTGATAAATATGAGAATTTATTAGCCAATTTACCTGAAATTTTGCTTATTTATCACTCCCCAAATGATAAACCGCTTATTTTTGGGCAAACGGAATTAGTCTTAAGTAATATTTCGGCGAATAATATTGCTAATTTTACTTCTTGGCTATCAGAAGATGATAGTAATTTACTAAATAAATATATTGAGGAACTAAAAAATAAAGCCAAACCTTTTGAACTTAGTCTTACCACAAAATATTTGCAGCAAATTATCATTTGCGGGCATATAATGGGGGCTAACGCAGCTATTACTATTAAAAAGCCTTTTTCTCACCGGATTAAAAATTTACGCGAAGATGAATTGGCACAAAAAATATTAACTCACACTAATGAAGCAGGATTTTTGCTCAATAAAGAGGGAGAATTTATTTATATAAACAGGTCCTGCCAAGAATTATTGGATAATTTTTCGCAAAATAAGGCTGACAATAATAAGCAAATTATTGCTAAAAAAATAATTATTGAACTGATTAATAAATTAAATGGAAAAAATCTTGTTAAACAAAAAATAGAACTGATAAATGGGCAAAAGGCCAATATTATTCTGTTCAAAATTGAAAATTTAATAGTCGCTTTTCTTAATTTGGCAGATGGCGAGAATAATAAAATTGACAATAATGGTTTTGAATATATTGAGGCAATTAATTTGCCGGTGGCAATTTTTAACGGGCAACAAAAATTATTATATTTTAATTCCGCCTATTGCGATTTATGGAAATTAGATGAAGATTGGCTAAAAAGCGGAGTTAGCGAAACCGCTATTCTTAATAAGCTACATACAAGAAGCCAATTGCCTAGTGTAGTTAATTATCGCAAATGGCGACAAAAACATTTGGAATATTACAATAGTAAAAAAGAGCAAACTGAAGAATGGTATTTGCCTGATGGTAGAATAATAAAGTTAAGGGTTGTTCCTATTTTACATGGTAAAGAGGGGGGCGTTATTTTTATTTTTGAGGATATAAGCGAAAGCCACGCCCTAAAAGTGCGCCATAATGCTTTGATAAATGTGCAAAGTGAAACTCTTAATGCGCTAAGTGAAGCAGTTGCGGTTTTTGGCACAAATGGGCGCCTTACTCTTGCCAATCCCCGCCTTTCCGCATTATGGGGTGTGCCATTAAATCAATTAGAAAATAATTTACATATTGATGAGGTTGGCGATTATTGTGCTAAGGCCTTACCCGAAGATGGCAAAAAAATCTGGGAAAATTTGAAGCGCGAAATTATAGATCTAAATCCTACAAGGATTGATAAGTCTGCGCGTATTAAACGTTCAGACGGGGTGCTTATTGATTATAAAATTACCCGCCTTCCAGATGGGCAAACCATGTTTGCTTTTCTTGATGTTACTAAAAGCGCTGCATATGAAACTATGCTAAAAGAAAGAAATGAGGCTTTATTAACTGCTGACAGGCTAAAAGACGAATTTGTTAAAAATGTTTCTTATGAGTTGCGCTCGCCCCTAACTAATATTATCGGATTTGCTGATATGTTAAATTCGGATATTGCCGGAGAGCTAACTGAAAAACAGCGCCAATATACTTCTTATATTAAAAATTCTTCACAAAGACTTGGCGTTTTAATTGATAATATTTTGGATTTAGCAACGGCTGAAGCTGGCGTTTTGGAATTAAATTTTGAGCAGGTAGATATAGAGCGAATAATTGAGCAGGCAAAATCGGGGCTAGTTGGGCTGGTTAATATTAATGGGCAAGAGGGAGAAATAAATTTAATAGTCAATATTGCCGATAATTTACCTCCACTCATTGCCGACAAAACCAGAATGGTGCAAATTTTATATAATCTCCTATCTAATGCTGTGCGCTTTTCAGAGCCCGGATCTGAAATATTGCTTGATATTTCCTCGCATAAGGAACATATTATTTTTACCATAGAGGATGAGGGAGAGGGCATATCTGAAGAAATGAAACAATCCCTATTTGAGCGATTTAGAGGCAAATCAAGCAAACATTATCAGCGCGGCATGGGGTTGGGGCTAACTATTGTAAAAACTTTTGTCAAATTACATGGCGGCACTATTGTGCTTGAAAAACGTAAACCCAAAGGGACAAGGGTAATAGTTACTCTCCCCTCTAATGTAGAAAATGCTAAAGTGACCAATTTAAGTGCGTAAAAAAAATTCCATTATTTTATTTTTGCCAGATGAAAATGCCAGTAAAATTTTGGCTATAGAATTTAGTAAAATTATTGAAAAAAATAATATTATTTTACTGGAAGGGGAGGTCGGTAGCGGAAAAACGACTTTTGCCCGTTTTTTTATCCGTAATATTTTTGCCGATGAAAATTTAATCGTTCCCTCGCCAACATTTTCCCTTATTCAACCCTATAAAGAGAAGGGAAAGCGCCTAATTCACGCCGATCTTTATCGCATTTTTGATGAAAGCGAAATTGAAGAATTGGGCTTATTTGCTGATGAGGAAACTATAATTTTGGTTGAATGGCCACAAAATGCCCCAAATTTAGAAAATTTAGCTAATTGGAAAATTAGGCTAAAAATTAAAAAAAATAATCTTGCTGAAAAGAATAATTATGGGCGCGAAGCAGAAATTATCGCCTATGATAATTTTGCAAAATTAAAAAAACTAAAAACTAATCTTGAGCAAAAGGGACTTAAATAATAGGTTTGAGCAAATATTTGGGAAATAAAATGCGCCGACATAATCTTTTTACCATTGCCCCTTTTGCTCCTTTTTTGGAAGTGCTCGCAAAAAAAATTCTTGATGGCACTTTATTGCCAGATTGGAATATGCAAAATGATTTTGCCCTTAGTGATATTACAATAATGCTTCCTTCAGCCAGGGCTAGACTACAATTGGCTGAAGAATTTGCCAAAATTTGTAATGGCGCAACTTTACTACCTAATATTTTGGTCTTTGGTGGTAATAGTGAAGAGGAGGAGGTCTTTTTACCTCCATATGAAGGGGACGAATTTTTACCCCCCATTTCTTTTGCTAAGCGGCGCTTAATAATTGGCAAATTGGTTGAAAAATTTTTTGCACAAAACCAAGCCAATATGCAAATTAGCACAAGTGAGATTTTAGCCCTTAGTGACAGTCTTTGTGAGCTAATTGATGATATATATACAGAGCAAATAGATTTTAATAAAATAAAGACTATCCCCCCGCAAAATCTTGCCACATATTGGCAGCAAAGCCTAGAATTTCTTAATATTGCCCTTAAGGCCTGGCCAGAAATTTTAGCGGAATTGGGACATATAGATAGGGCAGATTTACGCAATAAACAGCTTTTACGCCAGGCGCAATATTTAGAGCAAATTTATAAGGATAAACCCCTTATTGCCGCAGGCTCCACCGGTTCAATTCCAGCAACAGCAAATTTATTAAAATCAATAAAAAATCTAAAATATGGGGTAATTGTTCTGCCCGGTCTTGACGTTAATATGACAAGGGAAGAATTTGCTTCTCTTTTAAGAAAAGATATAAATCCCCATTCGCACCCCCAATATGGTCTGGCACAATTATTAAAACGGCTGGAAGAATTACCATCAGCCTTTATAGAATTAACAAAAAATGACAATAATGAAAAAATAAGAAAAAACAGAATATTAATCGCTAAACACGCTGCCAAATTGGCTAAAGACAGCGCCAATTGGCAAAGGGAGAGAAAAAATCTTGCTTCTATAATAGAGGGCGCCCTTGCCAAAGTGCAAATTATAAAGGCGGAAAATGATGAATTACAAGCACGCGCAATCGCTTTAGCCGTGCTTGATGGGGTAAATAACAAAAAAACTATCGGCATTATTTCGCCGGATAGAAATCTTGCCAGAAGAATAATTGCCGAATTAAAACGTTTTAAGATAAATGTGGATGATAGTGCGGGAACGCCATTATTTCACACTAAGGGAGCCAGATTTATACGGCAAATTTTAGCCCTTTTAATCTCTAATTATGCGGCAATAGATATTGTTGCCCTATTGCATAATAAATTATTATCTCTTTCCCTAAAGAGAACTCAGATAGGTAAACTTACAAATTTACTTGAATTAGCAATTTTACGAACGACAAAATTAGCTGCCGGATTAGATAATATTAAACAAAAAATAGCCCTTAATTTACAGGGAAAAGACGAATATGCATATTATCGCCTGAATGAAAGCGAGGCTAAATCAATAAATAATTTGCTAAATAGGCTTAAAAAGGCTCTTGAGCCGCTTGAAATATTATTTAGAAAAAAGAAATTTACAATTTTACAATTTTGTAATGCCCTTGAAGAAACAATTATAAGAACCACAAAATTACATAAAAAATCTGACAAAAATGAAAAGGCAAAAATTGAAAGAGAATTAGCCCCTATTTTTAATTGGCTAAATGAACAAAAATTAGCGGGTGAGATTGCCCCAATATTAGAAAAAAGAGATATTGAAAAGACAATTATTGCCTTAATGAGCGGAACAAATATTCGCCAGGCGCGAGCGAATAATCAGAATATGGTGGCAATTTGGGGACAATTAGAGGCTCGTTTGCAAAACCGCAATATTATTATTATGGCAGGCCTTAATGAGACTGTCTGGCCGAAAATTGCCGATCCGGGCCCTTGGCTTAGCCGCAATATGAAATTAACCATTGCACTAGAGCCGCCCGAAAGAAGACAGGGGCAGGCAGCGCATGATTTTTTCATGGCTCTTGGTAATGAAGAAGTAATAATAAGCTATTCACAAAATATTGGCACTACTCCCGCTCTTGCCTCGCGCTTTTTATCGCGCCTTAGCGCCTTTGTTGGCGAAGAAGAAGAAAAAAAATGCGAGCAAAGAGGCCAAAAATGGCTCAAACAGGCAAAGAAAATTGATTTTGTCAAACAGCCAGAACCAGCCACTAGGCCAACCCCCATTCCGCCCGCAAATATGCGCCCTAAAAGCCTATCTATAACCGAAATAGAAACCCTTATTCGCTCCCCATATGATATTTATGCAAAATATATTTTGCGCCTAAGGGCGGTTGATAGTTTGGGTGCCGATATTGGCGCGCGCGAAAAGGGTAATATTATTCATTTAATATTTGAGCGATTTATAAAGGAAAATATAGATCCAAATAGTGATGATGCTTTTAAGCAAATAATGCAAATTGCTAGGGAAGAAATTTTTTCACTTTATAGCGATTCTGAGAGGCAAATATTATGGCTTGAGCGGTTTAAGCAAATTGGAAAATCATTTATCGCTTTTGAAAAAGAACAAAGAAAAAATATAAAAAATTCCTTTGTTGAAGTTAAAGGAAAATGGAGCTTTCCTGTGGGTGGAGAAATATTTTCTTTACGCGGAAAGGCCGATAGAATTGATATATTAAATGATAATAATGTGCAAATTATTGATTATAAAACCGGCACTATTCCTCCAAAGAAAAATATTCAAAAATTTTTAGCCCCCCAATTATTATTGGAGGCTTTAATGGTGAAAAATGGGGCATTTGAAAAAATAGGGAATGCAAAGTGCAGCGCGCTAAAATACATTAAGGTTAAAGCAGGAGAAGATGCGCTGGAGATTAAAGATTTTCCTCTGGAAAAAAATAGTTCTTTAGAAGATTATATTACAGAAATAAATAGAAGGCTAATGGGACATATAGAGGCATTATTATTAAGCGACAAAACCCCGTTAAGTGCGCATATTTTACCAAATCCGAGCCAAAAATTTATTTCCCCTTACGATCATCTTGCACGAGTAAAAGAATGGACAATAATGGAAGATGAAGAGGGAGGGGAGTAATAATGAATGAGCGCAGTGTCAAACCCTCAGAGCAAACAATAAATTTACAAAATCAGGCAGCAGATCCAAATTATTCTATCTGGCTTGAAGCTAATGCCGGCTCGGGCAAAACCCATGTTTTAACCCAAAGAGTAGTAAGATTATTATTAGATGGGGCAATGGCGCAAAATATTCTCTGCCTTACCTACACAAAGGCGGCAGCAGCCGAAATGCGCACTCGCATTGCCAAATATTTAGCTCAATGGGCGCTAATGGATGATAAGGAGCTAAGAAAAGAATTAAAAAATTTAACTTCAAAAGAACCAGATGAAAATCTATTAAAATATGCAAGAACATTATTTGCGCACGCTCTTGAAACGCCGGGCGGACTGAAAATTAACACTATTCACGCATTTTGCGAAAGCATATTACACCGTTTTTCGCTTGAAGCTAATGTTCCTGTTGGCTTTAGGGTAATTGAAGATCAGGAAAGAACAAATCTCATAAGAAGCGCGCGGGACAAAATTCTGGCCAGCGCTTTTGGAAAAGACGATAGTCAGCTTACAAATTCTATCAAATTATTATTTGCCCAGCTAACAGATAAGCAAATTGAAGATACAATAAATCTGGCGATAGAAAATAGCGATGATTTGACAGAATTACTGGCGGATAAAGAAAAAGCAAAAAAATTATTACATAAAATAATGAAATGTCCTGAAAATGAGACAATAGAAAAAATTCACCAAGAAATATTAAATTCTCCCTTTTTGCCGGTTAAAGATTATAAAAAAATATTTGCAATTTGCCCGCCCAATCCAGGGAGAAATAGATTTGAGGATATTTTATTCAGAATTGATAGGGATAATCCCCAAATTAATTTAATATTTTCTGCCTTTTTGAAAAAAAACGGTTCTATTTGCGCAAATTTCCCTAAAAAACAGTTAAAAGAAGCGCCAAACGGGCTTGGAGAATTATTGCTTAATGAAGCTAAGCGCTTATCAGAACTTTATTTCAGAAAAAAACGCCTAAAAATTGTTGAACAATCATCGGCATTTATAGATATATTGAGCGCAATATTTACCTTATATGAGAAAGAAAAACGTGCTCTACTCAGCCTTGACTATGCTGATCTAATTGCAAAAACGCGCCATTTACTGAGCAAAACTGCCTCCAAAGATTGGGTGCTTTATAAGTTAGACGCTAATATTTCGCATATTTTAGTTGATGAAAGCCAAGATACAAATCGTCAGCAATGGGAGGTAATTAGTGAATTATGGGCAGATTTTTTTGCTGGCAAATCGGCAATAGAGAAAGAGCGCACAATTTTTGCAGTTGGCGATAAAAAACAATCAATTTTTTCTTTTCAGGGAGCACGCCCAGAACTATTTGCCAATACGGGTAAAGAATTAGCAAAGCGCGCCAAATATGTGACAAATAATTTTACGCAGAGTGAATTAAAAACCAGTTTTAGAACATTAGAAAATATCTTATTAGGAGTTGATAAGGTTTTTGCCAATGAAAAAATGAAAATTGCCCTTTTGTCAGAGGGTAAAAAAATATCCCATCAAAGCGCCAGAACCGATAAGGGGGGGGCGATTATTTTTTGGCCTCCCATTAGTCCTAGAGGGGAAAATAAGGAGAATAATGAATGGCCGATAGAGGCAAATAATGAAGCAACAAATAATGCCGCTTACCTATTAGCCAAAAGAATTACTGATAATATAAGGGACTGGATAGACAATGAACGTCCGCTGGCCAAAAGAAATCGCCCAATTAGAGCCGATGATATTTTGATTTTATTGCAAAAACGGGATATTTTATTTTATGAAATTATCCGCGCATTAAAAATAGCTAATATTCCAACTCCCGGATCAGACAGATTATTATTAAGCAGCCATATTGGGGTCATGGATCTATTAGCTTTGGCCGATAGTTTACTTAATCCCTTTGATGATCTTACATTAGCTACTATTTTACGCTCGCCACTATTTAACATATCAGAAGATTTACTCTATAAAATTGCCGCTAAGCGCAAAAAAAACACCCCCCTTTGGCACGCTCTGGCAAAAGCAAAAAATAAGAATGCCCTAAATGCCTATGAAACATTATTTCGCTGGCGCACAAGGCTTGATTTTGAGCGCCCATTTGAATTTTTCTCACAAATTTTATTCCAAGAAGGCGGGTTAAAACGCTTTCACCAGCGTTTGGGCAATGAAGTTGATGATATATTTTCGCAATTTCTTGATTTAGCCCTTCAACATGAAAAAAGCGCTCAACCCTCATTACAGGGCTTTGTTGCCAATATTCGCAAAAGCGAAATAACCATTAAGCGCGAATTGGCAGAAAAGGGGAATGGGGTGCGCATAATGTCGGTTCATGGCGCAAAAGGGCTTGAGGCGCCAATTGTAATTCTGGCCGATAGCACTTTATTGCCCAGAGACAGGGGCAAAAGCCTTTATTATTATAGGGAAAATAATAAAACCACACTGCTTTACGCCAATAATGCCGAAAATAGAGTTGGGATGATAGAGCAGCTTTATCAGAATGATAAAGAAAATGAGAATAAGGAATATTGGCGAAAATTATATGTCGCTATGACAAGGGCTGAAGATGAACTTTATTTAACCGGCATATTAAATGCTAAAAATGAAAAACAGGATAAATTAGAGCAAAGCTGGTATGGGGCGGTAAAAAATGCCCTTAAAAATGAATGTGAAAAATGTAAAATCATAAATAGCGATGAAGAAGGTCTGATTTTCCCTAAAAAAAGAGAAAAAATAATTCCCCCCAAAAAGCAAACTATAATAACCGATATTGAACAGGAAGAATTTTCAGCAGCAAAAATTAAATTGCCCATAGTGCGCGAAATAATAAAGCCCTCACTTGCCTATCAATCTATTGAATATAATTATGAAATAGATAATGAAGCAGTTTTGGCGCAAAGTTCGGCTAATATTAAAGAAGCAGAACTATCTAAAAAACAAGGATTAGCTATTCACGCTTTATTAGAGCATTTAAGCAAAATAGAACCACATATAAGGGAGAAAGTAGCACAAAAAGCCCTAAATATCCTGCTTCCTGACCATAAAGAAAAACATAAGGAAATAATTAGCAAAGCACTGAAAATTATTTCTAATCCAAAATTCCAATTTATATTTGCCGATAATAGTCGGGCAGAGGTTCCCTTTTTTGTAAATGGAACAAAAAATAAAAAACCAATAAGCATTGTTGGAAGATTAGATAGAATCATAATAAATAATGATAGAGTATGGATTATTGATTTTAAGACGGATGAAAATATAGCGAAGAATATAACTCAATTAGCTAAACCCTATATGGTGCAAATGGCGCTTTATGCGGCCGTAGGAAGGAGATTATTTGCCAATAAAAAAATAAATATTGCCATTCTTTGGACAAAGGATGAAACTCTTTTAGAAATACCAGAAAATATATTAGAAAAAATAATAGCTGAATTGGGTCTTGATTTATCTAATATTAGCAATTACTAATATATTAATGACGAAACATAAATATTTAACAACCAGATGAAAGGCGTTAAAATGGCGCAACAAGTAACAGATGCAGATTTTCAAAAAGAAGTATTGGAGGCAAATATTCCGGTATTAGTTGATTTTTGGGCAGAGTGGTGCGGTCCCTGTAAAATGGTTGCGCCAATTCTTGATGAATTATCAACCGAACTTGCCGGCAAAGTAAAAATAGTTAAGCTCAATGTTGATGAAAATCGCACAACAATGATGAAATATAGTGTTCGCTCAATCCCTACCATGATTTTGTTCAAAAATGGGGAGCCTGTTGATATGAAAGTAGGAGCAGCGCCAAAGGCCAGCCTTAGCCAGTGGCTTGAAGGGCATGCGGCCTAAAAAAACGGTTAAATTAACCCCGCTCTAATAGCGGGGTTTTTTATAAATTGATAAATCATATGAAAATCATCTTGTTTTTATTATATAAAAGGCTTAAAGCTGAATATTATTAAGGGTGAGATTATATGACTAATAATGATGGCGCCGGTGAGAATGGTGGGGATAATTTGTCCGCAAAAGAGGAACATTCAAAAGGTGAATCTTTATCAGCCAGCTCTTCATCAATAAATCCCTGGCAGAAAGGGAAAAGGCGCATAATAAACGATAAGGTCAACAATATTTCGGTTGCAACAATGTTGCGTAAATCAAGATCGCGCTGGCGAATATTTGCCTTTTTAGCCCTTGCTTTAGCTATTTTTGCTCTTATAGGTCGGATGGGTTTAGAGCAAAATATTATTGAGAAAGAACATATTGCGCGCATTATTATTGAGGATATAATTACCACTAATGCTGAACGATTAGAAATACTTAATGAAGTCGCAGAGAATGAAAATATAAAGGCGGTCATTATTTCCATAAATTCTCCAGGTGGCACGACAGCCGGAGGAGAGGAGCTTTATGAAGCCATTTCAAATATTCGCAAAGCAAAACCGGTAATTGCAACTATTCACGAATTGGGAGCTTCTGCCGCCTATATGAGCGCAATTGCCAGCGATAGGATTTATGCTCGCCGTCTTTCGGTTGTTGGCTCTATTGGCGTTCTTTATCAGCATATTGACGCGTCAAAATTAATGCAGACTATTGGCATTGATCTTGACAAAGTGGCAACTGGCCCACTCAAGGCAGAACCTGATATTGATGAGCCGCTGGAGGGGGAAGTGCGTCGCTCTATGCAAGAATTGGTTAATGATAGTTTTGACTGGTTCGTAGATATTGTTAGTGAGAGGCGCAATATTTCTCGTAACCAGACTTTACAACTTGCCGATGGACGTATCTTGACTGGTCGTATGGCTCTAAAGGCAAATTTAATAGATGATATTGGCTCTGAATATGAAGCATTAAAATGGCTTGCCGAAGAAAAAAATATAAAAGACTTGGAAATAATAACTCATTATCCTTTACCAGAAAGTGAATTTGAACAAATTGCCAGATATATTGGCACAAAAATCGGCTCTATATTTGGCATAGACCCAAATAATCCAATAGCGCTTGACGGTTTGATTTCACTTTGGCAAGCTAGTCAGTAATTGAAGGGGAAAAAATGATAAAATCGGAACTAATTGAAAAGCTGGCGGCGCAAAATCCGCATCTTTTACAAAAAGATATCGAAAATATTGTTAATACTATTCTTGATGAAATGAGTAATGCGCTTGCGGAAGGTAGGCGTATTGAACTACGCGGTTTTGGAGCATTTTCGGTAAAAAATCGCTCAGCACGGATTGGGCGCAATCCAAGAACCGGTGAAAAGGTCAGTGTAAGCGAAAAATATATTCCACAATTTAAGGCCGGGAAGGAAATTCGCGAGCGCTTAAATAAATAATTATAAACCTTCTAAAGGGCTGCAAAATGATCAAGCGTCTTATTGGCTGGTTTATACTGGCACCAATTTCTATTATCCTGATAATATTTGCTCTGGCAAATAGGCAACTAATTGTTGTAAATTTTGACCCATTTTCGGTAAATGACCCCCTAATACCAGCAATAACCATTCCGCTATTTTTGCTTATTTTTATTTTGTTGCTTATTGGAATTTTTCTTGGCGGCATTTCGGTCTGGTTTTCACAAGCTAAAATTAGGTGGCAATTGAGAAAGGCAAGAATTAATATAAAAGCATTGCAGTTGGAAATTGATGAACTCAAAAGTAAAAAAAATAAGCAAAATGCGCAAAATCAGTCAATTTTAGACCCAACAGATATAATCTAACCTATGTCTAATTCCCTAATAATAAAAATTTGTGGCGTAAAAAATGCTTCAATAGTTGAGGAAACAATTAAAGCAGGCGCGGATATGATTGGCTTTGTTCATTTTATAAAAAGCCCGCGTCATTTAGAATTAAGCGAGATTAAACAATTAACCAATATTGCGCGCGGGCGCATTAAAACGGTAATTTTACTGGTAAACCCAACCGATGAAATATTAGAAACTATTTCTTTATTTAAGGCTGATTATATTCAGCTTCATGGCAATGAAAATATTGGGCGAATAGTTGAGATAAAGCAAAAATATGGGCTAAAAATTATTAAGGCTTTGCCCATTGGCTCTTCTGATGATATCAAAAAAATTGCCGATTATCATAGAATTGCAGATTTATTATTGCTTGACGCTAAACCAGAAGGAGAAACAAATATTAGCGGCGGTTTGGGCAAAGTTTTTGATTGGCGCCTATTAGATAATATTGATAAAAATATTAACTATATGCTTGCAGGGGGAATAAATATAGACAATGTAAAAGAGGCTATTTCTCTACTTCGCCCATATGGGATAGATGTTTCTTCTGGAGTTGAAATAGAGCGGGGTAAAAAGGATAAAAATTTAATATGGGGATTTATAAAAAAGGCCAGGCAAGCTGCTGCAATAATAGATAAATGAGTTTAATATGGATAAAGAGCAAAATTTACAAAATAGTCTGAAAAATAATCCTGACGAGAGGGGGCATTTTGGTAAATTTGGTGGGTGCTATGTTGCAGAAACGCTTATGCCGCTTATTTTGCAATTAGAAGAAGAATATGAAAAGGCAAAAAATGATGAAAATTTCTTACGCCAATTATCAGCCCTAAATGCCAGCTATGCTGGTCGACCCTCTCCGCTCTACCACGCTGAACGTCTAAGCCAAGAGCTAAATGGGGCAAAAATATATTTTAAGCGCGAAGAATTAAACCATACTGGCTCTCATAAGGTAAATAATTGTCTGGGGCAGATATTATTAGCTAAAAGAATGGGCAAAAATAGGATAATTGCCGAAACAGGAGCGGGGCAACATGGGGTCGCAACCGCTACGGTTTGCGCCAGATTTGGGCTTGAATCTGTTATCTATATGGGTGCGACCGATGTGAAACGCCAAGCGCCAAATGTGTTTCGCATGAAATTATTAGGGGCAAAAGTCGTTCCGGTTACTTCAGGTGCTGGAACATTAAAAGACGCAATGAATGAAGCATTACGCGATTGGGTAACTAATGTTGAAAATACTTATTATCTGATAGGAACAGCGGCAGGTCCACACCCATATCCGGCAATGGTTAGGGATTTTCAATCGGTGATTGGCAAGGAATTACGTGAGCAAATTTTGGATATTGAGGGTAAATTGCCAAATGCTATAGTTGCTTGTATTGGTGGTGGCTCAAACGCTATTGGGATTTTTCATGAATTTTTGGATGATAAACAAATTGCCCTTTTTGGTGCAGAAGCGGCGGGATATGGTCTGGAGGTAAAAAATGGACATGCTGCCTCAATGTCTGGGGGTCGCCCGGGCGTATTACACGGTAATCGCACCTATTTATTGCAAAATGATGATGGGCAAATTTTAGAGGGTCATTCAATTTCAGCTGGATTAGATTATCCCGGCGTTGGCCCTGAACATTCTTTCCTTAAGGATAGTGGGCGGGTAAATTATGTTCCCATTACTGATGAAGAAGCATTAGAAGCATTTCAAATTTGCACTAAATTAGAGGGTATTATTCCGGCGCTAGAAAGCGCGCATGGTTTAGCACAAGTGTTAAAACTCGCTCCAAAAATGGATAAAGAAGAAATAATAGTGCTCAATCTTTCAGGGCGCGGTGATAAGGACGTTGAAACAGTTGCAAAATATTTTGGGGTTGAGTTTTGATTATGAACAATAGAATAAAAGCAAGTTTTGATAAATGCGCTAATGAAAACCGCGCCGCTTTGGTTACATATATTATGGCCGGTGATCCAGATATTAACACTTCACAGGAAATTGTGAATAAGTTGGCTGAAGCTGGCGCCGATATTATTGAATTGGGCATGGCTTTTTCTGACCCAATGGCCGATGGCCCTATTATTGAAGCGGCAGGGCATAGGGCGCTAAAAAACGGTTTAACCCTAGAAAAAACTCTTAATATGGTTGAAAATTTCCGCCAACATAATAATGAAACTCCTATTATCTTAATGGGTTATTATAATCCTATTTATATTTATGGGGTGGAAAAATTCCTTCAAAAAGCAAAAAGGGTCGGAGTTGATGGCCTTCTTATTGTTGATTTACCAAGTGAGGAAGATGAAGAATTATGTGTTCCGGCACTAGAAAAAAATATCAGCTTTATTCGCCTAGTTACCCCCACCACCGATAATATTCGCCTTAAAACCATTCTTAAAAATTCTTCCGGATTTATTTATTATGTTTCTATGACCGGCATTACGGGGGCAAATATTAATGATTATGAAAAAGTAAGTAAGAATGTTACAGAAATAAAACAGCAGACAGATCTGCCAGTTGTGGTTGGCTTTGGTATAAAAACAGCGCAAGATGCGCAAAAAATTGCCCAATATAGTGATGGCGTAGTGGTCGGCACAGTGCTGGTTAGGGCGATAGAAAACAGCCTTAAAGAGGGTAAAGCAACTAAGGAAACCATAAATGCCCCCCTCAATATTGTCCGCTCTTTGTCTGAGGGACTATTTAGAAAAGAGCAAAAAAATAAAACTTAATATATTATCTTTTTGCTCACCCTTATTAGCCGTCCGTGAAGAATTCTTATCACATTGATATTTGCGGAAATCAGAAATCGGAAGTCAGAAGGCGGGGACGGAAATATATTAGTTTCAATTTGGTGAACGGGTGAAAAGATAGCACCAACTTTTTCATAATTTTCGCTGTTGCATTCGCATTTATGTGTAGTTTTTGCAATTTTGCTATGGATATTTTTGCGATTCTGCCTTCTGATTTCTGATTCAAGCAACTGAGTTGATGACAATATAGAATATATCACCAACTCTCTTCAATTTCATTGCAGAGCTCCCTTTAGGATGCAAGGTCAAAAAGCCCGCCAGCCATGAGATCTAAAACGCCAAATAGAGTAAGTGAGGTTATAATCCTTTAGGTTCATGGGAGTTTGAATATAAATTTCCGCTAAATGCTGCTAAGTAGCATCGAGCTAAATTATTTATTACTCTAGCCATATATTATTCTACCATTTCGTCTCTTTCATAAAGCTCTTCTAAACTATAATAATCCTTGATTTCAGGATAAATACCATCTTCATATCTATCATCTGAAACAGTGCAGTTGCGACCACAAATAAGCATTGCGGCGCCTTCTAAACTGTCAATAAACCAGATTCGCCCGCCGGGCGTTGCAATATAACCATCAATTTCTTCAGAAATATCTGCCTCTAAATCACCTGAAGAAGGAGTTTCAGAATCTGCATCAACGGAAAAAGCACCATGTGTATGATAGGAAGCAAAAATTTCCATATTAGGCGGGGGTTCGTCCGCAAGGCAACTATCTTCTCTTCCCTTATTTGGTTTGGTAGCGACAAATTGACCATTTTCATCAATCCCAAAATATCCGCAATATTCCCGATTATCGGCAATAGAAATAGGCTGCAATTCATCAAAAAACTCAATTACAAACTCAATTTCCTCTTCACTCTGCGCAAAAGAATTCCCGCCCATATAGAGAGAAAGAGTTAGAGCAAGAAAAATTAATCTAATCATAACTATACCAATCTAAATTTAATATTTTTGAATTATCAGTTTAATTCCTATTGACCAATAGGAAAAATCCTATATCAATATCCCTATGAGCGATATTAAAATATTTGTCAATGAAATTGAAGCATTTCTAAAAAAGAATAATTGGACACCAACTCGCTTTGGTCGGGAAATTGCAGGTGATCCGCTATTTGTATTTGATTTACGAGAGGGGCGAGAGCCCCGCTCTGAAACGCGCAATAAAATTCTTAAAATTATGCAGGAATATGTAGGCGAAGAGGAAATGGAACCATTGCGTATTGGGGTTGCGGGTTTAGGAACGGTAGGCGCGGAGTTAGTCAAAATTATTCAGAAAGATGCAATTTCTATCAGCAGAAAAATTGGAAGAAAACTTATTATTAGCGCGGTTAGTGCGCGTTCGCGCTCAAAAGATAGGGGAGTGGATCTGACCAATATTAAATGGTTTGATGATCCTGTTGCTTTGGCTAGGTCAGAGGAAATAGATTTATTTGTTGAACTTATTGGCGGAGAAGATGGACCGGCTCTAGCCGCCGTTATTGCTGCGCTTTCTAATAATAAGCCGGTTGTTACGGCCAATAAGGCATTATTAGCAAAACATGGTGTTTCTCTGGCATCGGTGGCAGAAAAAACAGGTGCTCAGCTTGGTTTTGAAGCCGCAGTTGCAGGTGGAATTCCTGTTATTAAAGCACTGCGTGAAGGGCTGGGAAGTGCCAGCGTTAAAAGAACTTATGGAATAATGAACGGCACTTGTAATTATATATTATCGCGCATGGGGGAGGAAGATATTTCCTTTGCTGACTGTCTAAAAGAGGCACAAAGGCTTGGTTATGCGGAGGCTAATCCGACTTTTGATATTGGCGGTTTTGATACTGCGCACAAATTGGCAATTTTGTCTTCTCTTTGTTTTGCAACAGAAATAGCGCCTAGTGAAATTTATATTGAGGGAATAGAAAAAATCACCCAGTCCGATATAAAGGTGGCAAATGATTTAGGTTATAAAATAAAATTACTTGGTTTGGCTCAGCGCGCTGAAGATGGAATGGAGCAAAGGGTTCATCCGACTTTAGTGCCAAAATCCAGCGCTATTGCGGGGGTTGATGGGGTATTAAACGCAATAGTTTTAGAAACTGATCATGTGCAGGAGTTGATGCTTTTGGGGCCTGGAGCTGGAGGAGCGGCTACAGCTTCTTCCGTTATATCGGATATTTTAGATATTGCGCGTGGCACATTTGTGCCCCCTTTAGCTGTTCCATCTGATGAATTAGAACCTTATAAACGCGCTCCCATGCGTGAACATGAGGGGGGATATTATATTCGCTTTAATGCAAAAGATGTTCCGGGCACGCTCGGAGTTATTACAACTTCTATGGGAAAGCAGCAAATATCAATAGAAAGCATTATTCAGCGACCTGATTTACAAGCAAAAAATGGATCTAATGGGAACGAAAACACCCGCACAATTGTGCTTATTACTCACGAAACAATGGAGCAAAATGTGCGCCAGGCATTAAGTGAAATAGCTAAAAGCGGGCACATTGTCGGAGAGACCCAGCTGATTAGAATAGAAAAATTATAGCTTTATAAAATTATTATACGGCCATTATTCCCTGACAAGTTAAATAGTTGCCCGAGAATATTTATTGCTCAGAAGTCGCAAAATGCCCAAAAGGAACAAAATATTAAGAAATATCAATATGTTAAAAATTCTTCACGGAGGATAAATTAAAATTGTATTAGTTGAGATTTGTCTGACATTTTTTATAAATTGCAATTGTATGAGAAAGGATGTTAGAAATGAACTCTTATTAAGAAAAGATCATTAAACCGAAGTTAGGTCTATTAGAGCTTGCCAAGCAGCTTGGCAACATATCACAA
>WFXU01000056.1 GCA_015490455.1 Hyphomicrobiales bacterium | reverse complement strand
ATTATCAAGCGGTTCGCCACGCACTGCTATGGCCTTTGTATTATTAGAAATAAGAATATCTGGGCGTTCATCAACGAAAAAAATAAAAATTACAAAAAAGGCGATTAGGGGACCAATAAATTTTATTTTGCTGGTAAAAAAACTTAACCAAGCTAAACCCAATAGGGCTATTATGAGAGAAGATGGTAATAAAATTAATTCTGGCTCAAATTGCTCACTCCAATCACTAATTAACTTGGCAATAGATAAAATCAGCTCAATAGAAACAGCCATTAAGTTTAATAATGGGGCTTCAAACCCTATTGGCATGAGCAAAACGGCTAAAAATGCCGCAGGTAAAACAAGAAATGTTAATATTGGTAAGGCTGCAAGATTGGCTAATATTCCAAGCGGAGAAATTTGCTGAAAATGAAATAGAGCGAAAATTGAAGTTGCAAGCCCGGCAATCAGGCTGGTAAAGGCAAGGGTGAGAAAAAAACGCCCTACTCGCCACACCCCCTCTTTGCGCTTAAAGGAATATTGCCCAACTAATTCATATGTTGCGATTAATGCAATAACAGCCGCAAAGGATAGTTGAAAACTAGGGCGAAATATGGCACTTGGCTCCAGAAAAATCACCAAAATGGCGGCAATCGCCACATTTCGCATGGTTAAAGCATTTTTTGCGACAATTATTGCGCCAAAAATTAAAATTAGCATAATTGTAGCACGAATTGCAGAAATGCTGGCGCCAGATAAGGCCAGATAAATAAGGGCTGCAATTATGCCAGCAAAAGCGCTTATTTTCTTAATTGAAACTATTTGTGGCAAATAGTAAAAGAGCGATAATATTGCTCTGACAAAAATATAAACCCCGCCTGCAACCAGGCTAAGATGTAAACCTGAAATGGCTAACATATGCGCTAAACCTGAAATAGCCATTATTCTTCTGGTTTCTTCTGAAATTTTACTCTGATTCCCAACAATCAGTGCTAATGCAATTGCCTGTTCCTGAGAGTTCATTTTTTCTTTTATAGTTGTGCCAATTTTATTGCGAATATTATTTATCAGGCTAAAAAAAGAAAATTTCTCATTATGTCCTATTATTTTTGGCGTATTAATAGTGCTGGCATAAGAGCCAATGCCTGCAAAATAGGCGTGAAACTGACTATCATAGCCGCCAATAATAACTGGTGAAGGGACTGGAGCAAAACGTATTTTTGCTTCAATTATATCGCCAATATTTAATATTTCTCCTTTTCTGACAAATAATCTGGCCTTTTTTATTGGCAGTTTTTTTGCCCCATTAAGAGGGGTAATTTTTCCGATTATTACTCTTTGCCCATCCTGCTTATTTGCTGAAATTTTAATTATCTCGGCTCTATATGTTCCAAAGATAGGATATTGGAGCATTTTTGAGCCAAATAATATCCCATATAGCGGCAATAATATAAAACCTAGCCAACAAAATAATAATAAAAGGAGAAGAATATTTAATCTATTTCTTAGAAGAAGCCAAAAAAATATAAAAATAATTATGAGGCCCAATAGGATAATTATAATAATATTGGGTTCAGAGGGAAATATTTTATAAATTATAGCGCCAATAATCATTAAAAATGGCGCTAAAATAAATAAACGTCTTTGATAAATGGCGCTATTTATTTCTAGCAAAAATTTTTCTCTAAGCCAGTCAAGCCAATAGAGAAAATTAATATTTGGAATTTGCCCTAATTTATGCCCAATTTTGCCAAAAATAATCTTGCTAAAAAATTCTATAAACAAACCCAACCCCCAAATGCGCCGTAGCAATCAAAATTGCTCATTTTTCTATTGCGCATTAATTTTCTATGCTACACATAGCAATAAAATAATTTCAATCAGAATTTGGAAATAAAATGCGAAATAAAATAATTACCAGATTTGCCCCCTCCCCCACAGGTTTTTTGCATATTGGTGGTGCAAGAACCGCACTTTTTAACTGGATTTATGCCAAAAAATATAATGGCAAAATGTTGCTAAGAATAGAGGATACTGACAGGAAACGCTCAAACAAGGCCGCAATTGATGCAATTTTAGATGGGTTAAATTGGCTTGGGATAAAGTGGGATGGGGAGCCAGTTTCGCAATATGCTAATAGAGATAGGCATATTGAAGTGGCCAATATTTTATTAGAAAAAAAACTTGCATATAAATGCTATTGCTCGCCGGAAAAAATTGAAAAAATGCGTAAAATAGCAAGAGAGCAAGGACTTAGCCCAAAATATGATGGAACTTGTCGCAATTTAGATGATAAGAAGATAGCAGCAAATATTTCTCCTACTATCAGGCTTAAAATTGAAGCAAATAAGGACATTATTATTGATGACAAAGTTCAGGGTAAGGTAAAAATAAACAGTAATAATATTGATGATTTTATTTTAGTCCGTTCAGATGGCTCTCCGACATATATGCTAGCAGTTGTAGTGGATGATTATGATATGGGAATTACGCATATTATTCGCGGGGATGATCATTTAACAAATGCCGCGCGCCAGATTTGCCTTTATTCAGCGCTTGGCTGGAAGGTGCCACAAATGGCGCATATTCCTCTTATTCACGGCGCAGATGGGGCAAAATTGTCAAAGCGCCATGGAGCTCTTGGCGTAGATGAATATAGAAAAATGGGCTATTTAGCAAATGCCATAATAAATTATCTCGCCCGTCTTGGCTGGTCGCATGGTGATGATGAAATATTCTCGGTTGAACAGTTTATTAAATGGTTTGATCTGGATGGGTTAAATAAGGGAGCGGCAAGATTTGATTTTAATAAATTAACCAATATTAACGCCCACTACATAAAAAATAGTGATGTAAATTTTCTTTATGAAAATATGCTTGCTTTAGCTAATGAATTAAATAAGCAAAAAGATATTAATGGCCTGATAGAAAAAAAAGAACTAATATTAAAAGCCCTACCTCTTTTTCAGACAAGAGCAAAGACAATTATTGAATTAATTGAACAAATGGCCTTTTTCTACGCTGAACAGCCGCTAAAAATGGAACAAAAGGCCAAAGAACTGTTGAATGAGGAAAATGAGGCCAAACTTAACGAAGTGAGAAAAATGCTAGAAGAATTATCCGATTGGTCGGTTGAAAATATCAAAATTCTGATCAAGCAATTTGCAGCCGAAAGGGAGCAGAATTTGGGAAAAATTGCCCAGCCCCTTCGCGCTGCCCTTTGTGGAAGCACTTCTTCACCTTCTATTTTTGATATTATGGCGTTGCTTGGTAAAGAAGAAAGTCTATCAAGAATAAAGAGAGTAATTATTGATTAAAATAGTATTTTTACTAAGCTTATTATACCCTTTTTAAGTTGCATAGTTAGAGTAAATCTAATACCAAGAAGCACATAAATGATTCAATTTTTGCAAATATATATATGGATTTTATGCTATTATAATAAATATTTGCAAACAAATATTAAGGGGGTTCCATGACTGAGAAAAAAGCAAAGCTTGTAATTGGCGATAAAGAGTATGAATTTGCTATTTTAGATGGCACTATGGGCCCTTCGGTCATTGATATTAGGTCTCTTTATTCGCAAACCGGAATGTTTACTTATGATCCGGGTTTTACTTCTACCGCCTCTTGCGATAGTTCAATAACTTATATTGATGGTGATAAGGGGGAATTGCTCTATAGGGGTTATCCGATAGATCAATTGGCTTATGATAGCCATTATCTTGAGGTCTGCTATTTGCTGCTATATGGAGATTTACCAAATAAAACAGAATTAGAGGAATTTGAAAACCGCGTCACGCGTCACACAATGATGCATGAGCAAATGCATGGATTTTATAATGGTTTTCGCCGCGATGCCCACCCAATGGCTATTGTATGTGGGGTAGTTGGGGCAATGGCTGCCTTTTATCACGATAGCACCGACATTACTGACCCTGAACAACGCGAAATTGCTTCAATTCGCATGATAGCAAAAATCCCCACCATTGTTGCTGCTGCTTATAAATATTCAATTGGTCAGCCATTTGTTTATCCAAGAAATGACCTGGATTATGCTAGTAATTTTTTACATATGTGTTTTTCAGTTCCGGCTGAAGAATATAAGGTAGATCCTATTTTGGCACGCGCTATGGATAGGATTTTCACTTTGCACGCAGATCATGAGCAAAATGCTTCTACCTCCACCGTTAGATTAAGCGGTTCATCTGATGCCAACCCATTTGCCTGTATTGCAGCTGGTGTTGCCTGCCTATGGGGACCTGCACATGGTGGGGCAAATGAAGCAGCCCTTAATATGCTGCGCGAAATTGGCACGGTTGATAGAATCCCGGAATATATAGAAAAGGCCAAAGATAAAAATGATCCTTTCCGCCTAATGGGTTTTGGTCATCGGGTGTATAAATCTTATGATCCGCGCGCAAAAGTAATGCAGGAATCAGCTAAAGAAGTGCTGGATCTATTAGGGGTTGAGAATAATCCAACCTTACAGGTTGCAAAAGAATTAGAAAAAATTGCCCTTGAAGACCCATATTTTATTAAGCGTAAGCTCTATCCAAATGTTGATTTTTATTCGGGAATTATTCTTGATGCTATGGGCTTTCCAACTTCGATGTTTACTGCAATATTTGCCCTATCGCGCACAGTTGGTTGGATTGCGCAATGGAAGGAAATGATTGCAGATAAACAAAAGAAGATAGGGCGTCCCCGTCAGCTTTATGATGGATCTGTTAAGCGCGATTATGTCCCGCTTGATGAGCGCTAATTTATAAGTAAGATAGCACTCTTTCTGCCGCTTCTTGTCTGTTGTTATTTTCGCCTTCTGCCAGAATTTTGCGCATTTCTTGAAAAGCAAATATTTGCTTTTCGCGCGCTTTCTTATCATTAAGCAATATATTTGCTCCAGAATATAAATTTTCATGTAAATTCTTATCAGGGAAAATTTCTGCAACAACTTCCCTTTTAAGAAGTATATTTGGCAAGCAAATAAAGGGCTTACCCGCCCTATTATAGTAAAATAATTGCAGGCGATCGGGAATATAAGTGGCAATCATTGGAATATGAGCTAAGGCCAGCTCTAAACTTATTGTGCCGGCGCTTATAATAGCTAATTTTGTTGTGTTCAGAGCAAGTTGCTTTTGCTTTTCATCTGCAATAATTATGACATCTATTTCCCAATTTGCTACTATTTTTTTGATTTTTTTTTCTAAATGAGGTAGTGTTGGTAAAATTACTGAATTTATATTTTTATTAGAAGCTAATTTTTTTGCTATTTTCTCAAAAACCGGTAAATGACGAGTAATTTCGCCCATTCTTGAGCCCGGATAAATAGCTAAAGCTCCTTTATTATCTTGCAAAGATGGTTTTATTGGGGATATTAGTTTAAGCGTGGGATGACCAACATAGCTGGTTTTGGGACCGTTCAAACTTCTAATTACTTCAACCTCAAAGGGAAATAGAGCAAAAATTTCATCAATATATTTGGCTAAAATTGGGGCTCTATGTGGCTTCCAAGCCCAAACGGTTGGGGCAACATAAAGAATTATTGGATTAGAAAAATTATTTTTCCTTAAGGCTTTAGCAATAGTTTTTGAGAATTCTTGTGAATCAATTAAAATAACTATGTCTGGCCTCTTTGCTAAAATATATTTTGTTACTTGCCGGGCACGAAATAATAATTTTGGCAGTTTTTTGATAACATCAGAAAAACCCATTACCGATAAATCATTCATCGGAAAAATTGAACTAAATGACTGTCCTAACCTTTCCCCTCCTACACCCAAAAAATGTAATTTTTTTTCTCTCTTATGTAGCTCAGCAACTAACTCTGCTCCAATAATATCAGCCGAAGGTTCGCCAGCCAAAATAAATATTGATTTTACCGCTTTATTCATAAATTATATCAACTAACTATATTATTGGCTCCATTTTTTGGCAAACATATTGTGCGTTTGGAAGAATTGATAAAGCTGGCAACCTCACTCACTAATTTAGAGCCAGAAAATAGGCTTTTAGCATCATCAACTCTTTCTCTTAAAGTGCCTTCTGAGGAGAAAAACATGCGATAAGCTGCCCTTAAAGTATGAATATCATCGCGGCTAAATCCTCGCCTTTTTAATCCTACAAGATTTAACCCTGACAGTTTGGCCCTGTTACCCATTGCCATACCATATGGAATAACATCACCATCAACCATAGAATGGGCTCCAATAAAGGCATGGGGGCCTATTCTTACAAATTGGTGCACTCCGACCATTCCTCCTAATATTGTATAATCGCCAATAATACAGTGCCCTGCTAAAGCGCTCAGATTTGCCATAATTACATTATTACCAACAATACAATCATGAGCTATATGAACACCAGCCATTAATAGGCAATTATCGCCTACTTTAGTTATCATGCCTCCTGCTTCAGTGCCAGGGTTAAGCATGGCATTTTCACGTATGGTGCAGTTTTTCCCAATTATCAAGCGACTTGGCTCTCCATGATATTTTAGATCTTGGGGCGGATGACCAATACTGGCGAAGGGAAATATTTTACTATTTTCTCCAATCTCAGTATTACCGCTAATAGTAGTATGAGAAATTAGTTCAATATTATCATGTAAAACAACATTGCTTCCAACAATAGAAAATGGGCCTATCCTTACTCCTACCCCCAATTGTGCTCCTGGCTCAACAATGGCGGTTGGATGAATAAAAGTACTGCTAACATCTTTGCTCATTAAATTATGCCTCTTTCATCATAGCACCAACTTCAGCTTCAGCAACAATCTGCCCTTCAACTATTGCCTTTGCATAATAGCGACCAATCGTCCTTCTTCTTTGGATAAGTTGTAAATGATATTCTAATCTATCACCCGGAATAACGGGTTTTCTAAATCTGGCCTTATCAATTGACAGCATATATACGCTAAATTTTTTGTTCAATTCTAATTGTTCAGCAATAACAATTGCTCCAGCGGTTTGCGCCATTCCTTCAATTATCAAAACGCCGGGAAATATTGGTTCACCCGGAAAATGCCCCTGAAATATTGGCTCATTAAAAGTAACATTTTTAATGCCAATGGCTGACATATGTCCGTCTATTTCAATTACTTTATCCAACATTAAAAATGGATATCTTTGCGGCAAACATTTCATAATTTCCTGCAAAGAAAGAGAAGTGAGCGTTTTGTTCTGCACAATTTGGTTATTCTGGTCCATTTTTTGTCCCTTTTTCCCCTTTCATCCTTTTTTCGCCTTTATATAAACGCCTTATTGCTGCTAATTCTTTCCAGAAATTTTTAATTTCTTGCGCTGGAGCTCCTATTATTTTTGATTCTGCCGGCCAATCTTTAGTTACTGCGGCGCGTCCATGCACTATAGAATTTGCTCCAATTGTTAAATGTCCAGATGTGCCAACCCCACCCCCCAACATACAACCATCTTCAATAATTGTTGAGCCGGACAGGCCAGAAGTTGCTGCAATTAGACAATATCTCCCAATTTTGCAATTATGTCCAATTTGCACAAGATTATCTATTTTTGTCCCTTCACCTATGCTCGTATCCCCAAGCGTGCCCCTGTCAATACAACAATTTGCGCCTATTTCAACCCCATCCTGAATTATAACTCGCCCTAATTGAGGAACCTTTATATTGGACTTACCCAGTTCCAGCCAACCGAAACCTTCTGATCCAATTCTGGCGCCAGAATGAATAATTACATTATCACCAATATGTGAGCATTCTATAGAAGAATTAGATTCAATATAGCAATTTCTTCCAATTGTTACCCCATCGCCAATAGTTACATTTGCCCCAATAATAGTTTGCCTGCCAATTTCAACATTATTACCGATAATTGCGCTTGAGTTAATAATTGCTCCTTCCTCAATTAGCGGTTCTTTTTGTCTATTTTTTTTCTTTAATTTGAGCGCCAAAATTCCCTGTGGGTAAAGAAAATTTACCATTTTAGCGAAAATAAGTTGAGGATTGGAAGTAATGATAGATAGACAGCTATGGGGCACAAATTCCGCAATTAAATTATGCACAATAACTGCGCCGGCATTGGTGGATTTAAGGGCATCTTTATATTTTTTATTTGCAGCAAGGCCTATTTCATTTCGCTTTGCACTTGTTAGTTCGGAAGCGCCATGAACAATATATTGCTGTTCTCTTATATCTGTTGAGATTAATTCACTATGCCCGATTTTTTCAAGGAGTTTTGCCAGAGAAATGGCGCCAACAAAGGGGTGAAATCTCTCATCAACCATTATAAACCATACATCTCACAACTAACGCTCTTTAATAATAGCCAAAGGAGACCACCCAGAGTAACCCGCTAATTAGCAAATCAACTAAATTACAGTAATGTCTTTAGAGAAAACTGAAATTGTTGAATACTATCTGCACTATCCTTCTGTAAAATATGAGCAAAATCACCGCGTAATGGGCCAAATGGGGATTCCCAAATGATTGAGGCACCAATAGAGGAGCGCAATGGCTGAGTAACGCCTGCCGTGGCCGCCGGCCCTCCGATGGACTCAGGCCCTACATAACCCACATCGGCCCAGACCGCTCCTTTTAGACCATAGGATTCGGGTAAAACCGGAACCGGAAATTCAAGTTCAGCTGAAATTCCTGCATACCACGTCGCGCCCAATGTTTCACCAGAGGCTAGTCTCGGTCCTATACCACCCGCGGTAAAGCCACGCACCAATTGCGGCCCTAAAATATAGGTCTCAGTCGGATGCACCCCTGCCCCGCTCAAATCGTTAATAATACCAGCCTGTCCCTTAACAGAGGCTATAAAGCCGCTATCCTCAATAATTGGTATTAAATAACGCGCCTTAATATCACTCTTAATATAATTATTATCAAATCCGACATATTGTTGGGTAAATGTTGCGTAAAGCCCGTTGGTTGGTTTTCTAATATTATCCACCCCATTATAGGTTAGAGTATATCCCACGAAGGTTTTAGTGCGAATATCACCATCTGAAATAATCGCTGAATTTGGCGGATCGGCGTCAATAAATTTCTTAGTCTCGTAACCAACAAATGTTGCAACACTAAATTCTTCTGTTAGTGGCATTGCAAAATTCAACTGCCCACCAACAGCGTCAGAGCCAAAGAAATTAGCTACCGTTTCCTCTTTAACTCTTTTATAGAGGTCAATGCCGGCAGAAATTTTTAACCCAATAAAACGCGGTTCTTTGAATGAAAATTCATAAGTCTGCCCAGCCTGAGTTGCTCCAATAGCGAGTTTAAGATATTGGCCTCGCCCAAGAAAATTAGTTTCGGTAAGAGAGATCTCTCCCAATACCCCATCCTTAGACGAATATCCGGCACTAAAACCATAATCGCCAGTCGCCATCTCCTCCACAGCAATATTAATAACCACCTTATCAGGAGCGCTACCAGGCTCGCTTGTAACATTAACAGAAGAAAAATATCCCAAATTCTCAATATTTGTAACACCCTTTGCTACAATAGAGCGGTTGAATGGGTCGCCTTCTGAAAAACCAAGTTCACGACGAATAACAAAATCCCGAGTTTTTTCATTACCAAATATATTTATGCGCTCAATATAAACCCGCGCCCCCTCATCCACCAAATAAGTGATAGCAAATGTTTTATTGGCTACATCACGGTCTATACGCGGGCGAACATTAGCAAAAGCAAAGCCTTGCATAGTGGCTCTATAGGCTAAATTCTGTGTGGTTTCTTGTAACTTCTTGATTGAATAGCGATTTCCCTCATAAGTGGTTATTGCTGGTTTTAACGCTTCAACGTCAATTCCGTTAATGCTGGTTTCAATGGAAATTTTGCCAAATTTATAATAATCACCCTCGTCAATTGTGAAATTAATAAAATAGGCCTTTTTTGTGCTATCATATTCAGCAACTGCCGATAGAACCTGCGCATCAGGAAAACCACGACTAGCATAATAATTTCTGATTAATTCACTATCATAGGCAAGACGATCCTCATCATAATTATCATCTCTTGTCAGCCAACTTAATAAATGGGTCTCCTTGGTTGTTATAACATCTTTTAGCTGGTTTGCACCAATTGAATTATTGCCGGTAAAATTTATTCCGCCAATGCCTGAGCGCTCACCTTCTTCAATGATAAAAGTGACAAGAACGCGACCATTATCAAGAATTTCCTGCCTTGCGTCGACTTTAACGTCAGAATATCCCACCTCTTTATAAGCAAGCTCTATGGAGCGAATATCTACCGCCAAACGATCATTAGAAAAAACACCCAAAGAAGATAAATCAACCATTGCTAATAATTGCTTATCAGAAAAACGCTGATTGCCTTCAAACAGAACAGAGGCTACCAACTTCCCCTCGCCATTATTTGGTTGGGCTTGCGCTGACGATAAAATAGCAGGCATCGTCAGGAGCAAAGAAAATACAACCAACAGGGCCCGAAAAAAAGAAAAATTCCTAACTACCATCATCACCCTATCACCATTGCCCTCTCATGCCTTAACTGGTTGACGCAATATCAAATTCTGAAATCGCACATATAGCTCCACTACATTATGACTTCAGCACATTATTATCAGCAAATCAATATCGCTAACAAATATATACGACTCTATCTATTTGTTTTAGCGTTTTTTTACCTAAGTGCAAGGTTTAACAACCTAATTAGTTACTAAAATCTTCGTTATTGTGTATATTTTGCCACAATTTGAAACATTTAACTACGACTCAGAACATATCGTTAATAATAGTAAATATCATTAACGAAATAATAACAAAAAAACCGAATTTATATGCTATATCTTGTTTTTCCTGGCTAAGCGGCTTTCCCCTTATTATTTCAATAATATAAAAGAGCAAATGGCCGCCATCTAATACCGGAATTGGCAATAAATTAAATATGCCAATATTGAGCGAGAGCAACGCCATAAGATTAATTAATGCAATTATGCCAATTGTAGCTGCTTCTCCTGAAACTTTGGCTATTTTTACAGGCCCGCCCAGCTGCTCTAAATCACCCCGACCGACAAAAAAGTCACCAATAAAGGCCACAGTCCTATCTATAATAAATAACATTTCTTCAAATGTCATGCCAATGGCTTCAATCATATCCGGACGGTAAAGAACATATTCCTCTGGCCTTATTTCTCTTTTAATGCCGATGCGGCCAATCCTTATTTTATTGCCAAATCTGTCGGTTATTTCAGTTGGTTGAGGAATTAGATTAAAAGTTAATTCTTGCCCATCACGCTCAATAATTATTTCTACTTTGCGTTCGGGCGAGGTAGAAATTAAACGCTGCACATCATTAAAAGAGCGAACCCTATATCCATCAATAAAGAGAACCTTATCATTTGCGGCAAGACCTGCATAATAAGCGGGACTATCCTTAACTATTTCATCAAAAGTGGGTGGAACAATATAGCGCCCATAGCCGAGCAAGAGAATATAAAGAATTACAAAGGTGAAAATTATATTTGCAAGGGGGCCGGCTGATACTATAGCAACGCGCTGCCAGACATTCTTATTGGCAAATAATTTTGAAGCTATTTCTTTGGGGAATTTATCTATTACGGCCTTATTGGGCATAGAGGCAACATTCATATCGCCCAAAAATTGCACATAGCCGCCTAATGGAATTAGTGAAAATTTCCATCTTGTGCCTGCTTTATCGGTAAAGCCAAATAGTTCTTTGCCAAAACCAATGGAAAAAGTTTTTACTGCAACCCCATTCCAACGCGCAACCAAATAGTGCCCCATTTCGTGCACAAAGACAATAATGGTCAAAACGAAAAGAAAAGGAATAATATATGAAAATAACCAAATTATAAAATCCATAAATATCAATCCTGCCTACCAGAGTAAAACGCCTTCAGCTATTTGTTCAATTTGCCCTGAGTTTAGAAAACCAATAATAAAAAATACCAAAGAGGCAAGAGTAAGACTATCTAACCTATCTAATAATCCGCCATGACCGGGAATTAAATCCGAACTATCTTTAATCAAAAACCTACGCTTTATGGCACTTTCTATAAGATCGCCAATTTGCCCAAAAAAGCTGAAAATAGCTGCAAGAATAAGCCCTATCCACCAATTTGTGGGAACAGCGATAAGCCAAACTAAAGAGCCGCTAAGAGCGCCAATAATTAGTCCGCCTATTGCTCCAGACCAGGTTTTTGCTGGCGATATTTCAGGGGAGAGCCTGGCTCCACCCAAAAAACGCCCCGCAAAAAAGGCGCCCGTATCGGTCATCCAGACACTAGATGCCAAAAAAACTCCGGCCACTATGCCCCAATTATTATCAGAGCGAATTGAAAGAATAGCAATAATAACCGCGCCAAAATAAATTAGTCCCCCAATACGCCAGAATAGATTGGTAATTTTTGTCCCAACAAATATATTAGCTATAATTGCAAATATTAAGGCTAGGGCAATAATAGTGATAGAACTAACTATTCCATAAATAGGAAAAATAATTGCGGAAAAAGCCAGCAATATGGTTAGAACAAGGCCTGAAATAGTTAATTTTTTCCGACAAATCATTATCTCCCATTCGCGATATATGCCGGCAAAAACCACAGCAATTAAAATAGCAAACCAAATATCGCCTAAATAGAGCAAAAAAGCCGTTAAGGGCACTAAAACAAGTGCTGATAAAAATCTTGGCAATAAATCCGCCCAGCGCTTTTGTTCTATTTTTTTATTCCTAATATGTTTATTTTTGCCATTATCACTCATAAGGCGAAACTAAAGCCCCCCAAAGCGACGATTTCTTTTGGAATATTCTTGCAAAGCTCTAATAAATATTTTCTCATTAAAGTCAGGCCAATATTCATCAATAAAGATTAATTCAGAATATGCTGCTTGCCAATTTAGAAAATTTGATAATCTATATTCGCCGCTTGTGCGTAAAATTAAATCAGGGTCGGGAATTTCGGGCAAATAAAGTGAATTTGCAAAAATTTTCTCATTTATTTCATCAATAGAAATTTTTCCCCCTAAAACCTGCTTGGCAATTTTTTTGCAAGCATTTACGATCTCCTTTCTTGCGCCATAATTAAAGGCAATTATGAGGCGCAGGCCGGTATTTTCTTTTGTGCTTTGTTCGGCCTTTTTAATTAAATCCAAAATGGAATTGTCTATTCCTTCACGTTCGCCAATTACATTTATTTTTACATTATTTTGAATTAATTTATCTAAATCAGAGGTAACATAATGATGCATGAGCCGCATGATAAAATTGACCTCATCTTTGGGACGTGTCCAATTTTCTGAACTAAAGCTAAAAATGGTCAAATATTTGATTGCATATTTTAATGAACATTCAACCAGGCGTCTAAGAGCATCTATTCCTGCTACATGCCCCTTAGTGCGAGCTAGGCCAGATTGTTCTGCCCAGCGCCCATTTCCATCCATTATTACTGCCAAATGGGTGGGTATTTTCAATTTGGAAATGTCACTATTGACGGGCAATAAATTTCTCCAGATAATTAATTACAGCTAAATTATACCTGCATAATTTCCTGCTCTTTCGTGGCTAAAATAGCGTCAATTTTACTAATAGCATCGTCAGTTGCCTGTTGCACTTTATCGGATAAAGCCCTGCTTTCATCCTGTCCCATGCCGCCCGCTTTTTCTAAATTTTTAATTTCATTAAGCCCGTCGCGGCGAATATGACGAACAGCAATTCTACCCTGTTCAGCATAATTATGGGCAACTTTTGTTAACTCGCGGCGCCTTTCTTCATTCAGCTCAGGAATGGGAACCCTGATAATAGCGCCTTCCGCAATTGGGTTCAGGCCAAGCCCGCTTTCACGAATTGCCTTTTCAACCGCACCTGCCATTGATTGATCCCAAACCTGAACGCTTAAAAGGCGCGGCTCTGGAACCGAAATTGTTGCAAGTTGATTAAGCGGCATTTGCGACCCATATGCCTCAACCATAACCGGATCAAGCATATTGGCGCTGGCACGCCCCGTTCTTAAGCCAGCCAGCTCTTCCTTAAGCGCATTAACAGATTTTTCCATTCTAGCCTTAAGTGCGTCAATTGAAAAATTATCGGCCATTTTAGTTCCTCTTATCAAATAGCAGAATCATTGCTAACTTTATTGGCCAACATATGTGCTTTTTGCGCTGCCTTCAAGCACGCCAATAAGCCCCCCCTCAGCCGCTAAAGAATATATGATTATTGGCAATTTATTATCACGCGCCAAAGCAAAAGCGGCAGTGTCCATTATCCGCAAATTATTATTAATAACATCTTCATAGGAAATTTTAGAATATCTTTTGGCATTATTATCTATTTTGGGATCGGCAGAATAAACACCATCTACATTTGTTCCCTTTAATAAAGCATCACATCTTAATTCAATTGCCTTTAGAGCAGCTGCCGTATCGGTTGTAAAAAAGGGATTACCCGTCCCCCCGGCGCAAATTACAATAGAGCCGGATTTAATCGCACTTATTGCCGCTCTTTGAGTAAAACTATCGGCAATAGAGGGCATTGTTACGGAAGAAAATACGTGCGAATTGCCACCATTACGCCTGATTGCATCAGCAAGAGCAATTGCATTTATGACTGTGCTGAGCATTCCCATATGATCGCCCGTTACCCGATCTACCCCTTTGGCCGCTACCGACATTCCACGAAATATATTGCCGCCGCCAATAACTACGCCAATTTCAACACCTTTATTGGCTAATTCAATAATTTGCACGGCTACCCTATCAAGAAATTTAGGGTCTATCCCGCTGGGTTCATCTCCGGCAAGGGCTTCACCAGAAACTTTTAGAAGTATCCGCCTATATTTTAAGCCCTTTGCCATTTTTCCTCCCAATTTAGCCTATTAGCTTTTTTCGTCAGCTTCCCGCCGCTGCCGCTACTTCCGCAGCAAAATCATCTTCCTTTTTTTCTATCCCTTCACCCAATGCAAAGCGAACAAAAGATTTAATCTTAATGGGAGCGCCAACCTTTTTTTCTGCGAGTTTAAGAGCTTCACTAACCTTATTTTCTCCATCAATAACAAAAGTTTGCGACAAGAGACAAACTTCCTCATAAAATTTACGGAGCCTGCCTTCAACCATTTTTTCTACAATTTCCGCCGGTTTCCCAGAAGCCAGAGCCTGCTCCCTAAATACTGCCCTTTCACTTTCAACCAGCTTTTCATCAAGCTCATCAGAAGAAATAGCTAATGGCGAAATAGCCGCAATATGCATGGCAATTTGTCTCCCCAACTCACTTAGAGCTTGTTTATCACCATCAGATTGAAGAGCAACCAACACGCCAATTTTACCTAAATTTTCAGCAACCGGAGTATGCACATAAGAACTAACAACCCCTTCATCAACAAAAATTGCTGCACAGCGACGCAAATTCATATTTTCACCTATTTTTGCAACCGCCTCTGTTATTTCATCAGCAACGGTGCCTACGCCACCAGGATAGGAAGTTTTACTCAATTTTTCCAAATCGCCATTTACATCAATTGCCAAATTTGCAATAGTTGCAACCATTTTTTGGAATTGTTCATTCCTGGCAACAAAGTCGGTTTCTGAATTGACTTCAACAATTGCTGCACCTTTGTCTTTTTTAGCAACTCCAATCAAACCTTCAGATGCAACCCGGCTAGCCTTTTTAGCGGCCTTTGCCAAGCCACGCGTTCTGAGCCAATCAATAGCTGCATCAATATCACCATTAGTTTCCTCTAGAGCCTTTTTGCAATCCATCATACCTACGCCAGTCATTTCGCGTAGATTTTTTACTTGCTGCGCATTAATAGCCATTCTCATACCTTTTAATCTTATCAAAATTTGTTAAATTACTCACCCTTAGCCAGCTTTGCAGCCTGCTTTAACCATTCATCGCGCTCAATTCTGCCCTTAAAATTAAGAACCGCGTCAATTTTTGCAATATCTTCTTTTGTAAAAGCGGCAATTTGCGAAAATTTAGTTATTCCCAAAGAATTTAGTTTTTTCTCTAAAACAGGACCAACACCACTTATTTTCTTAAGATCATCGGCTTCTCCTCCATCTGAAGAAAATAAAGGCTCTGTATTTTCCTTATTCTCTATTGCTGTATCGCTATCAGGGCTGGCATCGTCCTTTGCGACTTTAGAGGGAGCTTCTTCCTGTTCTTTTCGTTTTTCTTGTTCCTCTTGCCCCTCTTGCCCCTCTTGTTCTTTCACCGTTTCAGATTGCGCTTCTTCTGCTACAATAGGTTCATCGGGAGCTACTTCCGCTGCCCCTAAATCTATCCCCTGAGCGGCTGAAGAACGGGCAATCCCGTCAATAGCCGCTTTGGCTGCCAGATCGCAATATAATTCTATCGCCCTAATTGCATCATCATTGCCCGGAAAGGGATAATCCGCATCTTTTGGATCGCAATTTGAATCAATAACAGCTACCACCGGAATTCCCAGACAGCGCGCTTCTTTAATGGCAATTGCTTCCTTATTTGTATCTATTACAAATAATAAATCCGGCACATTGCCCATATTTTTAATACCACCCAAGTCGCGCTCAAGGCGAGCTCGCTCACGATCTAAATGTAAAAGTTCTTTTTTTGTAAGCCCGCTACTATCCAAATTCTCCAATTCACGCAATCTGGTGATT
Organism: Hyphomicrobiales bacterium; assembly: GCA_015490455.1. GTDB lineage: Bacteria > Pseudomonadota > Alphaproteobacteria > Rhizobiales > Devosiaceae > S141-66. The sequence goes on along the minus strand of WFXU01000056.1, from coordinate 8,004 downwards.
GAATTTGAAATTGTATGCCAATTGGTAAGCATTCCACCAAGCCAGCGCGAATTAACATAATATTGTGCACATTGTTTGGCCGCTTCTGCCACGATTGGCGAAGCCTGTCTTTTTGTGCCAACAAATAAAACCCTTCCCCCTTCAGCTACCGTATCAGAAATCGCCTGTAGGGCTCTATATAGCATTGGGACTGTTTGGCTTAGGTCTAAAATATGAATATTATTGCGGATTCCAAAAATATATTTTTCCATTTTTGGATTCCAACGATGTTTTTGATGTCCAAAATGAACACCAGCTTCTAATAATTGTGCCATAGAAAAATCAGGCAATGCCATTGGCATACTCCTTATTTACCGGTTAAACCTCAGCAAAAGCAATGTAACCAAATTATAAGCCACCGGATGGTCTATCATATAAACCAAAACTTTTGCCTGTGTGATGGCGCGCTCTTAGACCAAAAATTAAATTGGCGCAACTAAATTTTTGCAAAAATTTTAGCAAAAACAACAATTTTATCGTTAATTCAAGCGCGCATCAATCACGCCCTCTAATGATTTTATCCCAGCAGCTATATCTTTAGTAAGATGAAATTTCTCACCAAGTTCCACTTCATATTCACGTGCGCCAAAATCACGAATTATGATAAAACTAACCGATCCACTCCCTCCCCTTACTAGTTGCTTTTTTATTGGTTGAAGACATTTTTTATCATTAGCAAAAATTGTTAGATGTTTATTTTCTGTTTCATTTTCCCTTTTAATTTCCTGTGCGCTTAGTAAACGTAACCTATTACTGGCTTCAGCGCGGTTATCAATTTCAACATCTAGTATTAAAAAATTTCCTACTCCTAAAATATCATTATATTTTTCAATTAATTCAGCAAAAACCAAACATTCATAGCTGCCACTACTGTCTGAAAGAGTAATTATGGACATAGAAGTTCCTTTTTTGGTCTTTTTGTTTGAGCGTGCAACAACTACCCCTGCAAGCCGTCCTGCCCTTGTTCCATTTGCAACAGAATTTTCAAAGTCAGACCATTTTTGCACCCTCTTTTCCTGCAAATAATCTATAAAACTATCCAGAGGATGGGCTGATAGATGAAAGCCAATGGCCGAAAATTCACGGTTTAATTTTTCTTCTTCGCTCCAAGAAGTAATATTAGTTGGCAAATTAATTTGCACTTTATTTTCTGAAGCGAACATATCGATCATACCCTGTTGCTTATTAGAATTGACCCTTTGAGCAGTTGCCAAAATTGTTTCAATCGCCATAAAAGCAGTTTCCCGATTTATAGCCAGCTCATCTAATGCCCCAGCATTAACCAAAATTTCCAATGCTCGCCTATTAATAATTTTGCTATCAATATGGCTGGCAAAATCGGCTAAATCCTTAAATGTTCCATTTGCCACAATAGCCTCAATATGCTCAGCCAGCTGTTTGCCTATTCCCTTAATTGCGCTAAGTGAATAGATGATTTTATTGTCTTGAACCTTAAAGTGAGATGAGGATTTATTAATTGAGGGCGGAACAATTTCAATCCCTAAACTATCCGCTTCGCGCTTAAAATCAAATAATTTATCCGTATTACCCATATCTAATGTCATGGAACTGGCTAAAAATTCGTGCGGAAAATGCGCTTTTAGATAAGCAGTCTGATAAGATAGCATCGCATAGGCGGCAGCGTGAGATTTATTAAATCCGTAATTGGCAAATTTATCCAATAAATCAAATATTTGCGTGGCTTTATATTTTTCTATACCCTTTTTTATTGCCCCCTTAATAAAGCGTGTGCGCTGAGCAGCCATTTCCTTTTTGTCTTTTTTTCCCATTGCCCGGCGCAATAAATCAGCCTCTCCCAAAGAATAGCCTGATAATTCCTGTGCAATCTTCATTACCTGCTCCTGATAGACAATAATTCCATAAGTTTCTTCTAAAATGGGCTCAAGAGCGGGGTGCAATAGGCTTATTTTTTCACGTCCATGTTTACGATTGCAAAAAGAGCCAATATTATCCATAGGTCCGGGACGATAAAGCGCGCCAAGAGCAATCAGATCTTCAAATCTATCAGGCCTTAGGTCAATCAACGCCTTACGCATACCCTGACTTTCAAACTGGAAAACTCCAACAGTTTGCCCCCGTTGCAATAATTTATAGGTTAATTTATCGTCCAGCGGAATTTTCTTAATAGAAAAATTTTTATCTTTTTGCTCCCTTATCATTTTAACCGTATTATCAATTACAGTTAGGGTTTTGAGGCCTAAAAAATCAAATTTAACTAAGCCAGCTGCTTCAACCCATTTAAGAGAATATTGGGTAACGGGCATTTCTGAGCGTGAATCCCTATATAGTGGGACTAATTCTTGTAAAGGGCGATCGCCAATAACTATGCCAGCGGCGTGGGTTGAGGCGTGACGATATAAGCCTTCCAAATTTTTGGCTATTTCTAATAATTGCGCAACGGTTTCATCTTCCCTTTGCATTTGTTGCAATTTTGGTTCTGCTAATATTGCATCGGCCAGTTTTATTGGATCGGCAGGGTTAGAGGGAACTAATTTGCAAATTCTATCTACTTGCGGATAGGGCATTTGTAAAACCCGCCCAACATCACGTAAAGCCGCCCGTGCCTGTAACGAGCCGAAAGTAATAATTTGCGCTACCTGGTCATGTCCATATTTATTTTGCACATATTTAATAACTTCTTCGCGCCTATCCTGACAAAAATCAATGTCAAAGTCAGGCATGGAAATTCGCTCTGGGTTCAAAAATCTCTCAAATAGCAAATTATATCTTATCGGGTCTAAGTCGGTAATGGTTAGCGCATATGCAACTAGCGATCCTGCGCCTGAGCCACGCCCTGGTCCAACTGGTATATTTTGCTTCTTCGCCCATTGAATAAAATCGGCAACTATTAAAAAATAGCCCGGATATTTCATATTGGCGATAGTTTTCAGTTCAAATTCCAACCTGTTGCGATAATCTTGTGCCGTGTAATTTTCGGCAAGTTCTATTGTTTTTAGCCGTTCTTCCAGCCCGCATCTAGCCTGTTTATTTAGCTCATCAATTTGTGCCTTTAAGCTTTCTTTACTGCTTTTATTTTTTTCATTTAGAAAATTTGGCAAAATTGGTGGACGCGCTTTTGGATAAAAACTAACTCTTTTGGCAATCTCAACACTATTTTGTAACGCTTCCGGAATATCTTTGAATAATAAAGACATCTCCTTTTGCTTTTTATAATAATGCTGATTGGTTAATTTACGCCGATTTGTCTGAGCTAAAACGGTTGAAGATGAAATTGCCAAAAGCGCATCATGAGCTTCATAATCAGCAGGAGAAGAAAAAAAGGCTTCATTAGTGGCTACAAGCGCAATATCATTCTTATAAGCATATTCAATTAAAAATGTCTCGCAATATTGCTCTTTTTTTAGACCATGTCTTTGTAGTTCAATATAAAATCTATCCTTAAAAATTTTATGTAATTTATCTAGGCGATTAAATGCCAAATGGTGTTTTTGCGCTATAAATAGTGGATCAACGGCCCCCTCTGGTCCACCGGAAAGACAAATAAGACCTTCTGACTTTTCGCCCTCCAATTCATCAATAAAAATGGCCGTCTCTTTATTATAACCCTCCAAATAGGCCTTAGAAATTAAATTTGAAAGATTTATGAAACCCGCCTCATTCATCGCAATTAATACTATGGAATTTTTGCCAAAACCCAATTTAGCTGACAAATCTTCATCTTTAGCAAATTCAATAACCAATTCGCAGCCAATAATAGGTTGTATGCCCTTTGCAACGGCTTTTTGTGAAAATTCAAGCGCTCCAAACAAATTAGAACTATCGGCAATGCCAATGGCCGGCTGTTCATCTGCCAAAGCCATATCTAATAATTTATCAATCCTAAGAGCCCCCTCCAATAAGGAATAGGCTGTATGGGTATGTAAATGAATAAAGCTAGGCTGGCGCAATTTCCCTCCCAAAATTATAATTAAACCAATTTAACCATTCCAGAAATAGCCCCTGAAAGATAGGATAATACCCAAAAGCTCCAAATAATCAGCGATATTTTATGAAAATTAAGTTTAGCCTTCTCTTCCTTTTTTACATAAATATATATTGCCCAGCTCACATGAATAGTCATTAAAAATATGGAAATAAAGCCGACTATTGCATGTAGCGTAAAAACCAGACCGCCAAGACTAATATAGGTCAGAATAGTAGCTAAGTAATCAAGAAATAGGCCAACAAGAAATATATAAATATGCCACAATTTCAATTGCTTAGAAAACCAATTAGCCCATACACTAATTGAATAAAACACTAATGCTAAAGTAAATAGATAAACTCCATATAATAATAAGGTTGGCATATTCAGGATCCTAATTAAATAGTAGATTTACGCGTAATATGTTAAATTACTACTCCACAATCGGAAGCGCAACTATATTACACCCAGAATCTATATGGAGGCAATCTTTGTTATTATTTCTACCCATATAAAGATTGAAACAAAAAATGTGCTAACGGATAATAAGGCAAAAATATCTTTAATAAAACCAATCATAATTTTACTCCTGTTTGGCTAACAGTATGTTCTTGTTTTGTTCTTGTCAAGACATTTGCAAGAAAAACTCTAAAATAGATAATTATTTGAAATTTATAGTATTTTCAGCTTGCAAATATTTCTGATTAATATCAGAGTGACTATATTTGCAAAGGGGACGCATTTGGAGGGTGAAATGAAACCACCTGAACTTACTGTCGGAATTGAGGAAGAATATTTTTTGGTGCACTTAGAGAGTAGGGATTTAGCGGAAGACCCTCCGGAAGAATTTATGCTGGAATGCACAAAAAAATTAGATAAGAGAGTATCACCTGAATTTATGCGTTCGCAAATAGAAGTAGGAACCAGGCCACACGCCAGCATTATCAGCGCTATTAAAGAGCTTGAAGAAATGCGTGCAACAATCGCAGCAATAGCGAAAAAATTTGATCTAGCCCCAATTGCTGCTTCAACCCATCCATTTGCTAATTATCGCGAGCAAATTCCAACCCACAGGCAAAGATATGAAGACTTAGCCTCTGATTTGGGAACACCTGTTCGGCGTTTGCAAATTTGCGGCTGTCACGTTCATATTGGTATTTCAGATAAAGATTTGCTTATTGATATTATGAATCAGGCATCTTATTTTTTACCGCATATTTTAGCCCTTTCCACCTCTTCTCCATTTTGGAGCGGGGAGGATACGTCTCTTTCTTCCTATAGACTAAGCGTTTTTGACGCCTTACCGCGTACGGGATTACCGGATTATTTTGATTCATTTGGCGAATATGAAAGATTAATCGGGCAATTAGTTAGAGTTGGCTCTATTGAGGATGCGAGCAAAATTTGGTGGGATATTAGACCCTCCAGCCATTATCCAACTCTTGAGATGCGAATTAGTGATGTTTGCACTAATATTAATGATTGTGCGGCAATAGCTGCAACTTTTCAGGCTTTGATTGCTATGCTTTATCGCCTTCGCCAGAGCAATCAGCGCTGGCGTATTTATCCGCGTCTTACAATAGAAGAAAATCGCTGGCGCGCAATGCGATATGGCATAAATGGTAAGCTCATAGATTTGGGAGCGGGTAAATCTGTTGCGGTTAAATATTTAGTTGATGAATTAATAGAATTACTAAGGGAGGATGCAAAAAAATTGGGAACAATAAAACAGTTAAATCACCTAAAAACCATAATTAAACGCGGAACCAGCTCTGATAAGCAAAGGGAAATATTTCAAACGGCAATAAGAAATGGCGTGAGCAAACAGGAAGCCCTTAAACAAATTATTGATTTTTTAATTAAGGAAACAAGCAAAGAACATATCTCTAAATAATTTAGAAAATTTATTTGCTATCTTGTCTTCGCTCATAGCTTCGCCCCCTAATTTGCTTTTATTCACTTTTTGCTGAACAATATTCCAGCTTATATGTTGCTAATGATGATAGCGCTACTTTGGCTTGGCTCGGTTTTAAGCGTTGTATAAAATTTGACGACACGCTGCCAATCAGCTTTCCGACTTCACATGTCTGATCTATGGTTCGCGAACGAACTCCAAGCTGATTCATTGCTTGCTCTCTAATTTTTGAATATTTCAGTAACCGTTCCTCACCACCAACAGATCGCCCGGTTTCCCTTAATTCTGTCATAATTTGCTCATCCAACATCGCTGATATTTTTGCACTAATATTACCTAATTCTTTTGCTATATTGGGCTTAAACTGCCAGTGAAGAAAAGAATAGCTTAAATGTTCATCAGGCAAGCTAATTTTTACATCATAGGAAATATTATCTGATAATTCGGTTAAATCTAAGATTTTTTCACTAGAAATCACAGTTGTGCGATCATATTTGGTTTTGCAGGGGCGCAAATATTTTGTCTCAATAGTGAGAATACATTGGTTAAGTTTTACGCTTTGAAGTTTAGCTACGATAGAATCTGGAATTGCAGAAGATATTATATTTTCAACAATTTTTGCCTTTTCTTCTTGAGTTTTATCCCCAAAATCATACCGCTCCCATTTTAGCTTATCTTTCAAAAAGAAAAAGGCAAATGAACTAGATATGCCAAAAAAACTAAGCAACAAAATTGCCAAAAGAAAATTTGTAAAAACCCATCTTGAAATTATTTTAATCCAATCCATCACGCCGCCCTCATATATGCAAATCTGTTTTCATTGTCATTGGCAGTATTATTATCATTCGGCCAACCGCCATTTATAGATGCTTCTGTGTTAAGCTTAATAGAGCCTAATTGATCAAGGGCATTATCTTTCTGCCCAAAAAGCCCTTGAATAGAATTAACAATAGAGCCTATGCCCGGTGAACAAGAAGAGCCAATATCGTCAGCAAATCTGCCAGATGCAGATATTTCCTCTACACCAACCAGATGGACATAGTTTGCATTATCACCTGTCAAACTTCTGCCAACTCCAGTTAGCCATTCATTTAATCCACTCCTGACACCTGCTGATTTTTTATCATAATTCAGATTGTCATAACCACCAAAAGTTTGACCAGAAAAGTCATAACTCAAATCATCATTTACTGTAAGCATACCACCTAAATTAACTGTGAATTTACCAAGAGCATAAGACCAACCACCTGTAGCAACTGCCCCGTATTCTTTGAACTGATATTCATATTCTCCTGGTGATATTTTATCGCAGTCAAAATCTAGATTTACAAAATAAGTCACGTGATCAATATTTTGAACTATAGTGCCACCATCATTGAAGGCAGCAAATCCCAACCAACCAGCCGCACTATTCCATCCATGAAAATCATTTCCACCGTTGGTTGGACGCACTGTTATTTGTACCATATTAAATATCTCCCTTATTATAGCCTCTAATCAGTTTTTTTAGTTGGGTTGTTATATAAAGGTGTTCCATAATCAAATATATCTTCAATGCCGCATCCATTCCCAAAACCCACAAACCTAGTGTCAAAACCATTAATGATCCCGCGAAGCTCAAATTGAAAGCTCGGGTAATCGGTAGGCAATTGGGAAAAACTTATAATTCTTAGATTAGCAACATCACTCTTGTTATAGCCCTCATCAACCAAATACTCTTTTGCAAAACCCAACGCTTGTTCTCGCAATAATTCTTCTGGAGTGCAATCTAATTCGCGATACCAAGGAGGAAAGAAGGTAAACCAAAAGGTAATAAATAAAATAATGAGGCTAAAACCGCTCAACCAAGGATGTTTGCCTATCCAATTCATCACGCCACCCTCACATAATCAAATTTGTTTTCATTATCATTGGCAATATTATTATCATCCGGCCAACCACCATTTATAGATGCTTCTGTGTTAAGCTTAACATCACCAAGCCCACGCAAACCATCCATATTGTCTAAATCAGAGTTTAGACCTTGTAAGAAATCTGCGATGTCATCTAAGATGGGTGGTGTGGCGTTGGGAGAAAGGCTCTCATCAAGAATAATTGCTTCTTT
>WFXU01000055.1 GCA_015490455.1 Hyphomicrobiales bacterium | reverse complement strand
ATGCCATTTTCACGGAATATTTCAACCGCACGCGCCATATCCCCTATCTCGTCCGCCCTATCACTATCGCGAACCTCAACATCCAAATCACCCTCCGCCAACGCATCCATAGTGCGATTAAGACGTAAAAGTGGACGGGTTATGGAAAGAGTAATTAAATAGGCAAAAATTAAAGTAGCAGACAAAATAAAAATAGATAGATAAATTGTATAGTTTAATTGCCCTCTTGCAATCTTTTGATATTTTTGAGCATAATCGGAAATATCACTTGTTACCGCATCATCAATTTTTTTGAGTAGATTTATGCGCTCTGTCGTGGCCTTAAACCAATCTTCGCTGCTTACCGACTGAAGAGATCCTCCAAAAGGGGCGGCCAACAAGACTTCCCTATATGCGAAAACTTTTTCAACAGCTTCACCAGTAAGGGTTTTTGCAGAAAATTCCCTTAAACTTGGCTCTGCTATATCCTCAAAAGCGTGTAACATCTCTTTTTGCATAGCAATTAGAGAGGTGAATTTTAAGTAAGTATTTTGGTCAATTTTTTTAGCGGAAAAAGCTCCTGTTCCAACCGCACGCTCAATACCTGCGCGCTCTTTTGCCTGCAAAAGCGAGGAAAGAGCAAGCAATTTAGAAACCATTTTAGGGTCACCAGCATAGGAAATTTGCAAATCTATGGTTTTTAGCAGTTCAGATATAGTCTTTGTATAGTAAGAAACCATTTCTGCTTTTTTTAACTGCAATGAGCTGGTTTTCGCTCTCACTGAATCCAATTCATTAAGATCATTTAATGCCAATGCAAATTCATTTGCAACTTTTTTTCCCAAATTAGCAATAATTTGCGGCTTTGTATTTTGTTGCAATTTCTCTAGCGCAATATTAGTAATTTCACGTTGCTTAGCTAATTCTGCTGCAAACTCTATCCCGTTGGAGCCAATAAAGCCAGCTGACATTCCTCTTTCAATTTGAAGCTGGTGCACTAAATCGGAGACAAAAGGTATTAATTTGCTCATTTGGAGCAAATTATCTGCTTCTTCTGCCTTTCTAATCTCACCCATCATTTGCTGATAACCAATAAATAACATACCGCTAAGTGGAACAAGAACGAGAATAAAAATACGCATTTTCAATGAAACATTGGAAACATTGGTAAGAATTTTTATAAATTTTGACATTTTATTTCTTCTGTTTAGCAACCAAAATTTGGTCAATATTAAGGTGGCTGGGTGGATTTGCTATTATATTATTATATTGTAAGTATATTTACTGTTTTATGATTAAAGTTTAGTAAATTAATTACAAAATTGGCATATTAAATTGGCTGAATTTAACTATTCCAACCTCTTATTTTGCCCCTTATCCAACTCCTTATTTAACCTCTTGGATGCGCGTTTAGATAGGTTTTTAACAATTGCTCATTTTCTATCTTTGTATAGATTTGCGTGCTGCTAAGTGAAGCGTGGCCGAGCAATTCTTGGATTGTGCGCAAATCTCCACCCCGTGCCAATAGGTGAGTGGCAAAAGAATGGCGTAAAGCATGCGGCGTTGCGAAGGGGGGAAGCCCCAAAGCGCTCCTTAATTGCGCGACTCTTTTTTGCACCAAACGTGGCGATAACACCCCGCCCTGAACTCCGCGAAAAATAGGTTCATTCTTATCAAGAGTGAATGGGCAAAGCTCAATATATCTATTTATTGACTGGTAAATATTCTCCAATAATGGCACTATTCTTATTTTTTTACCCTTTCCTCTAACGCGCATAATATTTGAATCTATATCAATTTTTCTTAAGGCAAGCGCTTCGGAAATACGTAAACCCGCTCCATAGCAAAGCGCTAAAACTGCTTCATCTCTTGCCCCAACCCATTTAGTCGTTTCAAGTTTCTCTATTGCAGTAAGAGATTTTTTGGCCTCAATTTCACTTAGTGCTCTGGGAAGGTTCTTACCAAATTTTGGTGCCTTTATTGCGCTTAGCGACTCATTTTTGAGAATATTTCTTTGTTCGAAATATAAAAATAGGCTTTTTAGCGCCGAAAGTGAGCGGGCAATAGAGCGCGAACTTACATTTTCGGCTCGCCTTGTGGCCAAAAATGCCCTAAAATCGGATATTTTTAATTGTTTGAGTAATTTAATATTTACTTTTTCAGCATGGTGATGGGCGATAAAATTAATAAATTGTGCAATATCACGCCGATAGGAGGCAATTGTATTTTCTGATAAATTGCGCACTAAGAACAGCTCATTAAGCCAGGCCTCAATATGTTTTTTAACAATATTATCCGTGTTTAAGGCAAAATCACTCATATTCCAATTATGCATGCATAATATTAAACAAGTAAAAATATTTCACATTTTCAATATGGTAAAAATAATAGTAATAAAACTTTATGAATAAAAATTATGATAATATTGTCAGCATATTGGTTAATGTAGCGGTGAATGAACCCTATAGCTATAGTGTGCCTGATGGAAAAAGCGTTAGACGCGGAACTATAGTAAGAGTGCCGCTTGGTGCCAGAAAGCAAATTGGCGTAGTCTTAGGAAAACCCAAAAATAATATCGCCCATAATAGGTTGCGTGATATTGAATATATTTATGATTGTCCTCCTCTTAGAGAAGAATTATTAGAAACCATTAATTGGATGGCAGAATATACGCTCATTACCCGGGGTATGTTATTGCGTTCCGTGCTTAGCGCAAAAAAGGCGCTTGAAAAAGAAAAACCGCTATTAGCTTACAAATTGAACAATAAATTCTATGCCACATCGGAAAAAAAACTCACTAGAGCACGGAAAAAAGTTCTAAATATTTTAGCAGATGGATTAGCCCATACAAAAAGAGATCTAAAAGAGCGGGCTATGGTTTCTGCTTCTGTAATTGATGGTTTAGAAAAAATTGGTGTAATTTATAAAGTTGAAATAGATAAAATATCAGAATTTACTTCACCCAACCCCAATTTCGCCCCCTTAAAACTAAATAAAGAACAAATGAAAGCTCTTAAAAATCTAAGAAAAATGGATAAAGGGTTTGGCGTAGCCCTATTGGACGGGGTTACGGGAGGGGGAAAGACGGAAATATTTTTTGAAAAAATTGCTGATATTTTAAGAGAGGGGCGGCAAATATTAATATTATTGCCTGAAATTGCCCTTACCGATGGGTTTATAGAAAGATTTGCGCTTCGTTTTGGGGCAAAAGCTGCAAAATGGCATTCAGAAATGAGCGAAAACCAGCGCGCTAAAATCTGGCGCGGTGTGATGAATGGCTCAATAAGGGCGGTAATAGGTGCGCGCTCGGCTCTGTTTTTGCCTTTTTATAATCTTGGCTTAATAGTTTTAGATGAAGAACATGATAGTGCCTATAAACAATCAGACGGTATGAATTATCACGCCCGCCATCTGGCTGTAATTAGGGCGAAATTTGCCGGTATAATGTTAATTTTATCTTCTGCCACCCCCTCGCTTGAAAGCCGCTTTAATGCTAATATTGGCAAATATAAACATATTCGCATTGAGAACCGCTATTCAAAAATTGCTCTTCCTGATGTCAAAATAATAAATATGCGTGAAGAAGCGCCCAAAGGAGGAAAATGGGTAGCTGATGAGCTAATCTTAGAAATTAAAAAAAACCTGCAACATAATGAACAATCTTTATTATTTTTGAATAGGCGCGGTTATGCGCCACTAACTTTGTGCCGTGCCTGCGGTTATAGGTTTCAGTGCTCTAATTGTTCTGCCTGGCTGGTTGAACATAGATTTGTGCATAAATTAATGTGCCATCATTGCGGTTTGGAAATTAAAAAGCCAACTAAATGTTTTGCATGTGGGCAAACAGATAGTCTGGTAGCTGTTGGACCCGGAGTTGAGAGAATTGCGCAAGAAATGCAAGAAATATTTCCCGATGCCAGACAGGTAGTGCTTTCTTCCGATATGGGCTCGGGCGCGGCTTTAAGAGAGAAATTTATGCAGATAGAGCAGGGTGAATATGATATAATTATCGGCACTCAATTAGTTGCTAAAGGTCACCATTTTGAGAAATTAACTCTGGTTGGAGTAATTGACGCTGATTTAGGCTTAGCGCAGGGAGATTTACGCGCCGCTGAAAAAACATTTCAAATTTTAACCCAAGTAAGCGGCAGGGCTGGTAGAGTAGGTAAAAGAGGTCGCGCATATTTACAGACCTACCATAGTGAAAATAAAATTTTCAAAGCGTTAAGTCAGCACGATAGTGAAGGATTTTATGAACATGAATTAACAATTAGAAAAGAAGCCGGATTACCTCCCTATGGGCGGCTGGCAGCTATGATTATTAGTGCCGATAAAAATGAAAAGGCTTTTTCCTACGCTCGCTCCCTAATTGCCCATGCTCCAAAATCATCTAATGTGCAAGATTTACGTAATCTAAAAATTTACGGTCCCGCCCAAGCACCAATATCTGTTTTAAGGGGACTTCATAGGGTGCGTATTTTGGTGCAGAGCGAAAAAAACTTTAATCTTTCTTCTTATATGCGCTTTTGGCTTGACAACGCTCCCAAACCAAAGGGGGGGATAAAGATGCAAATAGATATTGAGCCGATGAATTTTTATTAAATGGGCTAAATCCGGCCATAATAACCCCCAAAAGAGAAAAATTAATTTATTCTCACAAAATTTATAAAAAAATTTAATCTGGTGCTTGCTCTTGACATAAATCGTGTGTTAGAGACAGCGCGAATTTCTGGAATCTCCTGCTTAAAGCGGTTTTGCAGGGCGGAGCTAAACTATCGAACTGTTATTTGAATATTATTTGAATAAATTTTGAGGAAAGCAAAGTTGAGCGCAAAAAATTCATCTCTTAGGCATATTGCTACCCCTTATGCAAAGGCTCTTTATGATTTGGCCTCAGAAGAAGGGGAAATTGCATCTACTCAAAAGGCTCTTGCAAAAATTGCTAAATTAGCAAAAGATAACTCCTATTTTGCCAGATTATTATCCTCTCCAATAGTTGGCGCACAGGAAAAAAGCGCCGCAATAGAGAAAATTTTGCAAAAATTGAAACTATCCAAACTTGGTGCTAATTTTATACGGCTGGTTGCAGAAAATGATCGCCTTATAGCTTTGCTTGATATGATTGATATTTTTGATTCTATTGTAGAGAAAGCACGTGGGGAAACGGAGGCTGAAGTAATTTCAGCTTCGCCTTTATCTAAAAAACAATTAGAGCAATTGAGCAAAAATTTACAGAATAAAATTGGCAAAACAGTTACATTGCGAACCTATGTTGATTCTAGCCTGATAGGTGGCCTTATTGTTAAGGTTGGCTCGCAAATGATTGATAATTCACTTAAGACAAAACTAAACGCGATGAAAATCGCCATGAAAGAGGTCGGCTAATGGATATTAAAGCTGCAGAAATTTCTGCTATATTAAAAGAGCAAATAAAAAATTTTGGCAAAGATGCGCAAGTTTCCGAAGTAGGGCAAGTGCTCTCAGTTGGCGATGGTATTGCCCGCGTTTATGGCCTTGATAATGTGCAGGCCGGTGAACTTGTTGAATTTCCCGGCTCTATTAAAGGTATGGCGCTTAACCTTGAAACCGATAATGTTGGTGTGGTTATTTTTGGCTCTGACCAGCATATTAAAGAGGGAGACATTGTTAAGAGAACCGGTGCTATTGTTGAAACCCCCGTTGGGAAGGAACTGCTTGGTCGGGTTGTAGATGCTCTTGGCAACCCAATTGATGGTAAGGGGCCATTAAAGGCTAAGAAACGCGCCCGTGTTGATGTTAAGGCGCCGGGTATTTTGCCGCGTCGTTCTGTGCATGAACCTATGTCCACCGGCTTAAAAGCGATTGACGCGCTTATTCCCATTGGGCGCGGACAGCGTGAACTTATTATTGGAGATAGGCAAACCGGTAAAACTGCCGTTATTTTAGATACTTTTCTGAACCAAAAAAACACTCACCAAAGCGGTGAAGAAAATGATAAGCTCTATTGCATTTATGTGGCTGTTGGGCAGAAAAGATCTACTGTTGCCCAATTTGTTAAAGTGCTTGAAGATAATGGAGCATTGGAATATTCCATAATTGTAGCGGCAACGGCATCAGATCCTGCGCCAATGCAATTTTTAGCTCCCTTTACTGGCTGTGCAATAGGCGAATATTTCCGTGATAATGGTATGCACGCCGTGATTGCCTATGATGATTTAAGTAAGCAAGCGGTTGCTTATCGGCAGATGTCCCTATTGCTCCGTCGCCCACCGGGACGTGAGGCATATCCGGGTGATGTTTTCTATTTGCACTCCCGCCTTTTAGAGCGTGCTGCAAAATTAAATGAGGAATATGGCTCGGGCTCTCTTACTGCCCTGCCGGTTATTGAAACGCAAGCTAATGACCTGGCCGCCTATATTCCAACTAATGTGATTTCCATTACGGATGGGCAAATATTTCTAGAAACAGATTTATTTTTTCAGGGCATTCGCCCTGCTGTTAATGCCGGCCTTTCGGTTTCGCGCGTTGGTTCATCTGCGCAAATTAAGGCCATGAAACAGGTTGCCGGCTCAATCAAGGGGGAGTTGGCGCAATATCGTGAGATGGCGGCATTTGCGCAATTTGGCTCAGATCTTGATGCCTCAACACAAGCGCTGCTAAATCGTGGGGCGCGTTTGACAGAATTATTAAAGCAAAAACAATTTTCTCCGCTAAAAACTGAGGAACAGGTTGTGGTGATTTTTGCCGGTGTGAATGGCTATCTGGACAAAATTGACGTTGCTGATGTTGGTAAATATGAAGAACATTTATTAGCTATCATGGCTTCGAAACATCAGGATATTTTAGATGATATTGCTAAGGAGAAAGCTATTAGTGATGCGACAAGAGAAAAATTAATTGCGGCTCTTGATAGTTTCACCAAAACATTTGTGGCATAATTGGGATTAATAATAGAGGAAGATAGGCTTCATGCCCTCTTTGAAAGATTTACAAAATCGGATAAGCTCGGTTAAATCGACGCAAAAAATAACTAAAGCGATGCAAATGGTCGCTTCAGCCAAATTGCGTAAAGCACAGGAAAGAGCTGAAAAAGCGCGTCCCTATGCCGAGCGCATGAATCAGATATTAAAAACTATTTCTGCTTCTTATCAGGGGCGTGATGATGCGCCTAAATTACTGGGCGGAACCGGCAATAATCAGACACATTTATTGATTGTTGCAACCGCAGATCGGGGGCTTTGCGGTGGCTTTAATTCAGCAATTGCGCGTTTGGCAAGAGAACATGCTAATAATTTGATTAGCAAAGGTAAAACCGTAAAAATCATTACAATTGGCAAAAAGGGATATGATATTCTTAAACGCCTATTCAAAAATGAGATAATAGAAACTATTTCATTAAGAGAGGTTAAGGAGATTCACTATTCTAACGCGGTTGAAATTGGTGATAAAATTTTAGCTATGTTTGAAAAGGGTGAATTTGATGTTGCGACTTTATTTTACTCAAAATTTAAGTCCATTATTAGCCAGGTTCCAACCGCCCATCAACTAATTCCGGCAACTATTGAGCCCGATGATACAGAGGAGTTAAGAGAGGAAAACAGGGCGCTTACTTATGAATATGAGCCAAATGAAGAAGATATTTTGAAGGAATTTTTGCCCCGTAACTTAAATGTGCAAATTTTTAGCGCATTATTAGAAAATGGTGCGGGTGAAATGGGCGCAAAAATGACCGCTATGGATAATGCCAGCCGCAATGCTGGTGAAATGATAGACCGTCTAACGCTCAGCTTTAACCGCCAGCGTCAGGCGCAAATTACGAAAGAACTAATCGAGATTATCTCGGGTGCGGAAGCACTCTAAGCAAAGAATAGGGATAAGATAATGGTAGCCAAAAAAACACAGGCAAAGAAAAATACAACTAAAAAATCAGCTAAGAAAATCGCTGCGAATAAAAAAGCTAATATTGGACATATTTCGCAAATTATTGGTGCGGTTATTGACGTTAAATTTGACGAGAAATTACCAGAAATTCTCAACGCTTTAGAGGTTGATAATAATGGTAATAAAATGGTGCTTGAGGTTGCCCAACATTTGGGTGAGAATATTGTTCGCACCATCGCTATGGACACAACTGAAGGCCTGGTGCGCGGGCAAGAAGTAATAGATCTTGGCGGACCAATTTCTGTGCCGGTGGGCGATGAAACACTTGGCCGTATTATGAATGTAGTTGGTGAGCCTATTGATGAGGCCGGGCCTGTAAAAACTAAGTCTAGACGCGCAATTCATCAGGATGCGCCCGCCTTTGTTGAGCAAAATCCGGAGGCGCAGATTTTAGAAACCGGCATTAAGGTGGTAGATCTATTGGCTCCTTATGCTCGTGGCGGAAAAATTGGCCTATTTGGTGGTGCTGGGGTTGGAAAAACAGTTCTAATCCAGGAACTAATCAATAATATTGCTAAGGCGCATGGTGGTTATTCTGTTTTTGCTGGGGTTGGTGAGCGCACCCGTGAGGGAAATGACCTTTATTACGAGATGATTGAGAGCGGTGTTAATATTGATCCAAGAAAAAATAATGGCTCAACCGAAGGTTCTAAATGTTCGCTTGTTTTCGGACAAATGAATGAGCCTCCCGGAGCGCGTGCACGCGTGGCGCTAACTGGTCTTACAATAGCCGAACATTTCCGCGATGAAGGTCAGGATGTTCTGTTCTTTGTTGATAATATTTTCCGTTTTACTCAGGCCGGCTCTGAAATTTCTGCTCTTTTGGGGCGCATTCCTTCAGCGGTGGGTTATCAGCCAACATTGGCAACAGATATGGGAACTATGCAAGAGCGTATTACCTCAACTAATAAGGGCTCAATCACTTCGGTGCAGGCTATTTATGTTCCAGCCGACGATTTGACTGACCCCGCTCCGGCTACCTCGTTCGCTCACCTTGATGCGACAACAGTGCTTTCAAGGGCGATTTCGGAGAAGGGTATTTATCCGGCGGTGGATCCGCTTGATTCAACGTCGCGTATGTTGGATCCGACCATTGTGGGCGAGGAACATTATAATGTAGCCCGTAAAGTGCAAGAAGTATTGCAGCGCTATAAATCTCTTCAGGACATTATCGCCATTTTAGGTATGGATGAATTATCAGAAGAGGATAAATTAGTGGTGGCGCGCGCGCGCAAGATTGAGCGCTTTATGAGTCAGCCATTCTTTGTTGCTGAAGCTTTTACGGGATCGCCTGGAATTTTAGTGCCATTGGAAGAAACAATTCGCGCATTTAAGGGGTTGGTTGCAGGTGAATATGATCATTTACCAGAAGCCGCCTTTTATATGGTAGGCACTATTGATGATGCTATTGCCAAAGCGCAAAAACTTGCCAGTGAAGCTGCTTAAGGAATTAGATATGTCTGATGCCATTCATGTTGAAATTATATCGCCCGAAGAGCTGGTTTTTTCTGCGGAAGTAAAATCCGTTTCTGTTCCCGGTATTGAGGGATATTTCACCATAATGGGCGATCATGCTCCGCTTATGTCTATCTTAAAGCCGGGCTTTGTAGATGTGAATGTTGGAGATGAAGAGAGCAGCTATTTTGTGGGTGGCGGTTTTGCAGATGTTTCGAATAATAGTGTAACTATTTTGGCAGAAAAGGCCAGTGATGCTACTGGTTTTGATATTGCAGAAATTGAACAATCTATCAGTGAGGCTGAGAAGTTGCTGGAAAAAGCAAAAACTCCTCTTGAGAAAAATGACGCGCAGGCCCTGATTGATGGCTGGAAAAATTTTGCTGCAATTGCCAAAAATAAAAGCTAAAATTAATCTAGCGATAGTTTAACTATTCGTCCGACAGATTATTTAGATTATATTAACAATAATATTAGTATGTTTCCTTATATTTTGTTACCGGGAGAAATGGAGCGCGCTCCTTAGGCATTTGGTGAAAATATGCTCAATATAAAAAATATTCTTCGGGCAAAATCATTGATGTGGCGCTTAATTCTGCCAGTTCCCATAGCTATTATATTTGCTGTGTTACTGGTGTGGTATTTTGTTCCCACACTAATAGCTAATAATGTTGAAAAGGCAGCCATTTCCAATAGTGAGCAAACGGTAAACCAATTTAGAACAATCCGTGCCTATTACACTAATAATGTGATAAAAAAGGCTGTTTCCTCAGGTGCTATGACACCAGCAATAGATCATAAGGATGATGCTAATTCTATTCCGCTGCCGGCAACTTTTATACATGAGGTCGGAAACGAATTGACCAAAAATGATGTTAGTGTAACATTATATTCAGGATTTCCTTTTCCAAACCGTGCTGATCAAATATTAGACAATTTTCAAAGTCAGGCTTGGGACTATCTAAGAAAAAATCCCGATGAAGTGTTTAGCAGGCGTGAGACAAAGAATGGTAAAGAAATTGTCCGTGTGGCGGTTGCTGATAAACTTGTCTCTGAGGGGTGTGTAACTTGTCATAATTCCCGTGCTGATACGCCAAAAAATGATTGGAAATTAGGTGATGTGCGTGGTGTATTGGAGGTTAGCACCGTTATTGATAAGCAATTGGCGGCCGGAGCAAAATTAAGTAATGAGCTTATAGTTGGGACTTTAATATTCGGCGCTATCCTTTTTATAGTCGCTATTTTAGGCGCTCTTTCCATAACCCGTCCACTTTTACGTCTTAATCGCACTATGGATGCGTTGGCGGAGGGTGATTTGGATGTTGAGGTTCGCGATAGTGATAGGGCGGACGAGATAGGGGATATGGCGCGTGCGGTTGAAATATTCCGTGAAAATGGCAT
>WFXU01000054.1 GCA_015490455.1 Hyphomicrobiales bacterium | reverse complement strand
GCTACGCAAATATAATGAAACGCGGCCACACTCCGGAAAATACTGTTACGGCAAAACCCCGATGCAGACCTTCCAAGATGGCAAAGAGCTTGCACAATCAAAAAATATTGGTAATATGCAAGAATTATCTGGCCGCGCGCTACAAAAAACGCTAGCTGTCAGATAATTCACAACCGTCAGATCAAATCATGACTTTTACATTTTCCCTAAAATAATTTGTCATGCTGGGAAAAACCGAACCATCTGTTGCAATTAATGTTAGTAGCCGCCCGCTTATCCTTTTTTGTCACAAATTCAACTTCTGATTTCTGATTTCTGACTTCCGAATATTAAAATCTTCTACGAAGGACTATTTAGTCCCCCTATTGCCCCTGAACAATACGGGCGCTCTAAATATTTAGCCCAGTAAGAACCATAGATAAATCACCTGCGCTGGTTCCCACTAAAACCCGATAGGGAATAAATTTACCGCTTTTGCCTAAAGGAGCATACCAGATCAGTAGTCGTTTTGAATTAGCAAGATAGGAAGTAATTTCTGAATCGGCATAATGACCCGCAATTGGCACATATTTCATTGCGCAAAGAATGACGGGACCTTGATAGGCAGTTTTTTTGGAAGTTGCCAATTGTTTTTCAACAAAACGCATTTTTATATCAAAACGTTCAAGACCGGAGAAAATTCGCAAATTTTGCCGACATAAATTTTCATCAAGCGCCCTGCCCTTCAGAATGAACGAACCAAGCGGATCGCTCACATTTAGTAAATGTTTGCGCTCAATCGCTACCCTATTAATTTCATTTATAAGCATTGGCTCTATTTGAAAACCGCTGGCATTGCCGCCATTATATTGCACAGAAATTGAAAATTTTTCTCTTTTTGCTTCAGTCTTTATGTTTAGTTTGGTTGGTACTAATTTATCATTTTTACTTTTTCCAACAATAAGGGCAGAAGCAGCGCCAGAAGCGACCAAAGTGCCAACACCGGAAATATTCGCCCCCAGACTAATTTTATAATTCTTATCATCATCACTAAAGGAAATTTTTACCTTTGCAAAATTTATCCCCCCTAGCGAAATTATATATCTGGCATCAACATTGGCTGGAGAACTATAGGCCGGTAATATTAATAATGCTAAGCCGGTAATAAAAAAAATAAAATAACCTAAATATTTTATTGTGACGCGCAAAAAACTAAACATTACTTAACTCAATATTACTCTTTTATATATCTCCACATTAGAGAGTTGGCATTATTAAAGAACATGCTTAAAAAAGGCTAAATTTACATAAATTATAAAAATATTATCAATACTTGACTGATGCGGTTTGTTTGACTAAACAGAGCCAACCTATTTATAGCACTCATGGATAATATTAAGTTGGCTAAATTAGCCTTAATCCTCTAAATTAACGGGAATGAAATTATGGCACGACGTTGTGAACTTTCTGGCAAATCTGTTATGAGCGGTAATAATGTTTCACACGCACTGAACCGCACAAAGCGTAAATTTTTACCAAATTTATGTAATGTTACGCTGATTTCTGATGCACTTAAGCGTCCGATAAAGCTAAAAATTGCGGCCAGCACATTGCGCACTGTCGAACATCGTGGCGGCTTAGATGCTTATTTATTAAAAGCTAAAGATAGTGAATTATCTCCTCGCGTGCGTGAACTTAAAGCAGAAATTCGCCAAACATTAGCTGGCTAATATTTCAACATCGCGCTGGTCATTTGCCGGTTTGCGATTAATTAAAGGTGCATAATGCGCGCTGCGTTTTTTTCAGCCATTTTGGCAATGGCAATAATTGTTGCCAGCTCTAACTATTTAGTGCAATTTCCACTAAATGTCAGAATATTTTCAATAGATTTAAGCAATATTCTGACATTGGGTGCTTTTACCTATCCGATAGCCTTTTTAGTAACCGATATTAGTAATAAATTTTTTGGGCCGCAAAGGGCGCGTATTGTAGTGCTTATAGGTTTTATTATTGCGGTTATCTGGTCAGTATTTTTAGCTTCCCCCCGTATTGCCATAGCTTCTGGAACTGCCTTTTTGCTAGCGCAATTATTTGATATATCAATATTTAATCGTCTTAGAGAAGCTAAATGGTGGCAGGCGCCGCTAATTTCCTCATTATTAGCCTCATTGCTTGATAGTTTAGTATTTTTCACATTGGCATTTAGCGCTAAATTTGC
The DNA here is from genome assembly GCA_015490455.1 of Hyphomicrobiales bacterium. Lineage (GTDB taxonomy): Bacteria > Pseudomonadota > Alphaproteobacteria > Rhizobiales > Devosiaceae > S141-66. The sequence continues at coordinate 44,050 of WFXU01000054.1, read as the reverse complement.
TTTTCTTGATTTATTTTTTCAGCAAAAAGATAGTTCTCTTAGCTTTATGGTGCCGCTATTAGATATTAGCTTTATGGTGCCGCTTTGGTTCTCATTGGCTTTTGGTGATTTTCTGGTGAAAATAATAATAGCCCTATTATTATTATTTCCCTATTGGGGTTTTATTCGATTTAGAATAACAAACAGGATTAATTAAGATATTATCGTAGCGAGAATTCCAATAAAAGAGTTCTCTCCCAATCGTTAAAATTATCGTCAGAAACAATAATTATTCTTTCTTTCCCATCGGCTGCAATATGGGTTGTTATCCCTTCCATATTATCAATATCAGAACCTGAAGCGCTCAATATTACTTCACCCTCTAAGCGCGCTCCGGGTTTTACTTCATCGGCAGCAATTTTGCGCAATTGCATAGTGAATGATAAAAAGCCCACTCCCCGCTCTAAAATCAGCAAATCACCATTTTGCAAAAAGGCGCAATCTGTTGGATTCATAGAATTAGTTTTTTTGACACTAAATTTACCCCTATCTAAATTACCCAGCATAAAAGCGGCAATATCGTCATTTACGCGCATATCTTCCGTTATTAATAGGGTTGAGCCGGCAATGGGAGAATTGGGGGGGGCAATACAAAGCGCTTCCAGCGAGGCATTAGTTCTTTCTTGTGCCAGCTCTTTGGGTATTCTCACTTTTTTTGCCGCGCCATATGGTTTAGCATTATTAAGTTCAAAATCGGCAACTCTGGTCAGATTTTCAAACCCTATTCTTACTGCTGCAGCCTGGCCAAAACGAAAAATTGTATCAATAGCTTCAGCATCTTTGGCAAATCGTCTTGGCAAAATATTGCCTTTAGAATTTCTTATTGGCGATATTTCAACGCCCACCAAAGCCAATAATTTGTCAGATTCATCGTAAATTAGCTGTCCGGTAATATAATTTCCAATATCTGAAACCATAGTTATTTTTTTATTGGGGCCTGTAAAACTAATTCCGGAAATTCCGCCAAAATCCGGAGAATCGCTGGAAAGAACAAGCCCTCCCCGCCAGATTAATTTATCAACTTTTTCACCAATTTTGGCTCTTTTGAATTTTTCAATAATTTGCGAATTAACATTTATTTCTTCTGCTATTGCGCCGCTAAATAAGCCAAATAATAAGAATGAGAGTGGGAAAAAAATTATTAGTGCCCGGCGCAATGATTTCATTTATTTTGCCTCTTAATAAGCGCTTTAGTAGTTTGCTCTGCAAAAAGGGCGGCTAGTTCATCAACTAAGGCCCCACCCAATTCTTCCGCGTCCAGCAGGGTAATTGCCCGCTGATAATAGCGAGTAACATCGTGACCGATGCCGATAGCTATTAATTGTATCGGGCTACGCATTTCTATTTCCCTGATGGTTTTTCGTAAATGCTCCTCAAGATAGTTGGGGCTATTTACGCTCTGAGTACTATCGTCCACCGGAGCACCATCGGAAATTACAACCATAATACGGCGATTTTCAGGCCTATTCATAAGGCGGCTTTTTGCCCATTCAAGTGCTTCCCCATCAATATTTTCCTTAAGCAAACCCTCACGCATCATTAGTCCCAAATTGCGTCTAGCATGGCGCCATGGTTCATCCGCTCCCTTATAAATAATATGGCGAATATCATTAATACGTCCCGGATTTGCTATTCTCCCTGCCGCCAGCCAAGCTTCGCGCGATTTACCACCTTTCCAGGCGCGGGTGGTAAATCCTAAAATTTCACTTTTTACCCCACATCGCTCTAAAGTGCGGGCTAAAATATCGGCGCAAATTGCAGCAATAGTAATGGGACGCCCGCGCATTGAGCCGGAATTATCTATCAATAAAGTTACTACCGTATCGCGAAAATCAATATCGCTCTCCATCTTAAAAGAAAGAGGCTGCATTGGATCTATAATAATGCGTGATAGGCGTGCACTATCCAATATGCCTTCTTCTAAATCAAAATGCCAGGCCCTATTTTGCTGCGCCATAAGGCGGCGCTGCAACTTATTGGCTAAACGAGCAACAGCACCTGCCAAATGTTCTAATTGTCCGTCTAATAATGATCTTAATTGCTCTAGCTCGTCAGCTGGACAAAGATCGGCAGCATAAACTATTTCATCAAATTTTGTCGTAAAGACCTTATATTCATCTTCTTTTTCAAGCTGATTTTCCTTCGCCCTTATTTGTTGCTGATTGGAGCTTTCCTCACTATCATTATCATTTCTCTCTTCGCTTAAAACCGCTTCAATTTGGCTTTCATCTATTTCGCTATTTTCTTCTAATTGCTCATTTTCACCTTCTGATTTAGTGCTCTGGATTTGCTCACTATCAAGCGGTTCCTCCCCTTGCTGATTATTATCACCGGGCCTATCATCCTGTTTCCCATCGGCTTCATTTTCTTCATAATCATTATCTATATTAATTTCACTCTCATCAATAAGCTCTAAATCACGCAATAAATATTTAGAGCTTTTAGCAAATAATTGTTGATCGGTAATATTTTCGCCTAATTGTAAAAGTGAATTTTTACATTTTTTGGCAATTTCATCTTTCCATAATTCAACAATTTTATTTGCACTTTTGGGAATTTTTATATCGGCAAATTTATTTCTTAATATTAGGCCAAGCGCTTCAGAGAGAAGAGCATCTTTTTGATTCTCCACCTTATCAAGGTCAGATCTAATATATTTTTGCTCCAGCATTTGTGAAATATTCTGCTTCATGCCGGATAGGCGTAGACAGCCTAAAATCTCAACCCGCGCCTGCTCTAATGCGTCAAAGGCGGCCTTTGCTATCGGGTCTTTAGGAGAATTTTTATGGTGAATTTCAGCATTATGCGCGGCTAAGCGCATAGAAATAGCATCACCCTCTCCGCGTGAAGCGGCAATTTCTTCTCTATCGGCACGATATGAAATATTTGCCAGGCGAATATTTTTGCCTTTTACTATTGTCCTATCTGCGCCAAATGTAATTTCCAGCTCGCTATCGGCAGAAATAGCCCGCATAGTTTTGCCAATAGCATTTTTAAGCGCAGCTATTTTGTCAATTTCACTTTTTTTAGCATTGGGCAAAGACATATTTCATTAACCTTAGGCGCTTATGGCAATATTGGCAGCGGATTCGGGCAAATCCTCGCCAAATACACGCTGATAAAATTCAGCAACCACCACCCTTTCAAGCTCATCACATTTATTCAGAAAAGTCAGGCGAAAGGCAAAACCAATATCGCTAAAAATTTCCGCATTTTGTGCCCAATTTATTACAGTTCTTGGGCTCATAACGGTTGAAAGATCGCCATTTATAAAGGCTGAGCGGGTTAGATCTGCTAGGCGAACCATATTGGAAATTATTTTTCTTCCCTCCTCTGTCTGATAGGATTTAGCTTTAGAAAGAACAATTCCCATTTCTTTTTCGTGCGGTAAATAATTTAGGGTAGTAACAATTGACCAGCGATCCATTTGCCCCTGATTTATTTGCTGTGTTCCGTGATAAAGGCCGGAAGTATCACCCAAACCTATTGTGTTAGTAGTTGCAAATAGGCGAAATGCCGGGTGGGGGGATATGACTCTATTTTGATCTAATAGTGTCAGACGCCCAGCAGTTTCCAATACGCGTTGAATAACAAACATAACATCAGGACGCCCTGCGTCATATTCGTCAAAAACAAGGGCAATATTATTTTTCACTGACCATGGCAAAATACCATCGCGAAATTCGGTAACTTGTTGTCCATCCTTTAAGACTATGGCATCTTTTCCCACCAGATCTATTCGGGAAATATGACTATCTAAATTAACCCTAACTAACGGCCAGTTTAAGCGAGCGGCAACTTGTTCAATATGGGTTGATTTACCAGTGCCATGATAGCCCTGCACCATAACGCGTCGGTTAAAGGCAAAACCGGCCAAAATAGCCAAAGTTGTATTGTGGTCAAATAAATAATCAGGATCTATTGGGGGAACATGTTCGCTTTTTTCCCTATAGCCCTTAACAACCATATCGCTGTCAATATTGAAGGTTTCTCTAACATTTATATCAAAATCTGGTAGGTTTTGTTGTTCGCTCATTTTATTTCTATAGTTTTGCGTTATAGGTCCTAAACAAGACCCTTTTTCTTTAAGTGATTATAGGCGTTAATAATAGCACGCAACCTCTCTTCTGAAGAACGGTCGCCGCCATTTGCATCGGGATGATGGATTTTAACTAGAGATTTATAAGCAATTTTTATTTCTTTTGCTCCGTGTTTTCCTTTTAATCCCAAAACTTCCAGCGCTTTTCTGTCGGCCTCTACCAAACGGCGTATAGGCCTTTTTTCTGGATCATTAGCACGGCTTCTTGCCGCAAGGCGGGCATATAAATTTTGCGGATCTGCAAATTTTGCCCTTTTTTTAGCTTTAGCTGAGGGGCCTGCTCCAAATTCCCAAGTTGGGCGCTCTGCAAATATTGTTGAACTATCTTTTGTTTCCCCACTATCCTCAGCAAAATAATTAAATGACTGATTATATTTTCTCACATGCTCAAGGCAGAATAGATGAAATTCCTTATTTGCCTTTTTTTTCTTTGGTGCGCGGTGGGTGCCGGGTTTTTCACAATTTTCCCATTCACACATATCCACCCCTTTTTCAGGCTTGGTGCTGCGTCTGGATTTAATGCGAATACTGTCAAAAATATCTGTTTTTTCTGCCATTTCTCTATTCACTATTTAAGCAATATTTAAGTTCTTCCAACCCCTTTCAATGAAGGGATATAAATTGAGGCCAGCTATTTTGCCAAGCAAAATAAAAAAGTGCAACCAGATTTTACAAATTTATTTTCTAATCGGACATACGGCCAGTTTAGTTATGCGATTAGCCGTTTTTTGCAAAATTTTGAAGCGAAAATTATAAAAGGTAAATTGTTGTCCCTCATCAGGAATGGTTTTGGCCTCGTGAATAACCAATCCCGCTATGGTTGTGGCTTCATCTTCAGGTAAATCCCAATCAAGCGCTCTATTTATATCACGAACCGGCAATGAACCATCAATGGCATAAGTTCCATCACTTTGTTTATTTATACCCTCAATTAATTCATCATGTTCATCAGATATATCGCCAACAATTTCTTCTAATATATCTTCAAGAGTTATTAGACCCTGCACCTCGCCATATTCATCAACAACAAGGGCAAAATGGGATTTGGCTTTCAAAAATGCGCTTAATTGTGCCTGAAGTTGGGTTGTTTCAGGAATAAACCATGGTTTTACGGCAATTTTTTTAATATCAATCTTTTTAATATCACCCTTTGCTTTAATCAGAGTGCGCAAAACATCTTTGACATGCACAACGCCGATAATATTATCATTTTCTCCCTCATAAAGGGGCATTCTAGTATAGGGACTTTGTAAAATCTGCTTAATTAATTCTTCTGCATTTTGTTCTATATTAAGCGCTAACATTTTAGTGCGGTGCACCATAATATCGCCAACATCAAGTTCTTTCAGATCTAATAGGCCGCCCAGCATATCCTTATCTTTTTTTACAACTTCGCCCTCTGAATGAAGTAAATCTATAGTGTCTCTTATTTCCTTATGTGCAGCTAAAGAGGGGCCATTATTTTCAATAGAAAAAATTTTAAGAATAAAATTGACAATTAATTTTACCGCAATTGTTACCGGTGAGAGCAAAGCAACAAGAGGTCTGATAAAGGGAGAGACGGCAAGGGAAAATTCATCTGGCTGTTTAATAGCCCATGTTTTTGGTAAAACTTCAGCAAAAATAACCACCGCCATAGTCATTAAAAGGGTGGCATAAACCACCCCGCTATCGCCAAAAAGGGCGATGAGCACAGACGTAGCCAAAGATGAGGCAAGAATATTAACAAGATTATTACCCAATAAAAGGGTGCCAATTAATTTTTCCTTATCTTTGACGAGTTTTTCAAATATTTTAGCGCGCTTATTGCCATTTTTTGCCTTTGCATGTAGGCGCGCGCGCGAGGCGGCGGTAAGGGCGGTTTCAGAACCCGATAAAAATGCGCTTAAAATTAATAAAAAACCTATTGCTGCAATTATAATCCAAAAAGTCACAGTTAAATTATTTCCTTTAGAAAAGTTTCAACATTTTTTATATCTATATTTGTGGCAATGAATGATTTGCCAATAGCCTTTGTTAAAATAAAGGTTAAGTTTCCTCCCATTATTTTTTTATCCTGTAAAATTGCTGTTAAAAGCTCTTTTATTGTTGGTTTTGTTCCTTTAATTTCCTCTAATGTGGTTGGAAGGCCTGCTAATTGCAAATGTTTTTGCACTCTAATTGCATCTTGTGAAGGGATTAATCCTAGTTTAGCCGAAAATTTATGCGCTAAAACAATACCAATTGCTACGGCTTCTCCATGAATTAATCTATCTGAATATCCCGTTACTGCCTCTAATGCATGTCCGAATGTATGCCCAAGATTTAACAAAGCGCGAATATTTGCTTCTCTTTCATCAGCAATAACAAAGCGGGATTTTGCCCGGCAACAATGGGCAATAGCTTTTGCTCTTTGCTCATTATTGCCTGCAAAAATATGCTGATAATTTTCTTCTAGCCAAAAGAAAAATTCTTCATCATCAATAAGCCCATATTTAACCATTTCCGCATAGCCTGCACGAAATTGGCGTGGGGGTAATGTTTTTAAGCTTTGTAAATCACAAAGCACTAATTTGGGCTGGTGAAAAGCGCCAACAAGATTTTTACCATATTTTGTATTTATGCCGGTTTTTCCTCCAACTGAACTATCAATTTGTGCCAAAAGCGAAGTTGGGATTTGAATAAAATCCATACCGCGCCGTGTAATGGCGGCGGCAAATCCGGCCAAATCACCAATAACCCCTCCGCCAAAGGCAATAATCATATCTTGACGCTCCAAATGAAGCGCCAAAATTTTATCAATCACTTTTTGTAAGGTAGCAAAATCTTTTGATCCTTCCCCCGCTTTAACAATAATGGTTTCAGCTTTAATTGCCTCTCTTTGCAGCGCATTTTGCAAGCGCGCTAATTGATATTTAGCTACGTTCTCATCAGTAATAATTGCAAATTTTCTATTTGCAAATTTTTGTTTAATAATATTGGCGCTTTGCTCCAGTAAATTATCGCCAATATATATATCATATTCTCTATTTTTAAGCGGGATATTTATTATTTCTAATTTATTCATGCTTTTGTCAGCTTTTCATTTTGCAAATAATTTATTGCTTTACTAATTAAATTTGAAACTATTATTTCGTGGGGCACATCTTCTGATATAATAGCAATATCTGCCTTTTGATATAGTGGATAGCGCTCTTTTATCAGTTTTTTCAAAGTAGATTGGGGATTTTCAGTCTGTAATAAAGGCCTAGTTGGCCGCTTTGAAATACGCGCAAAAAGCACATCAAATTCTGCCCTTATCCAAATAGAAAACGCCCTTTGCTTTATTATATTTCTTGTTTGTTCTGAAATAAAGGCCCCTCCACCGCTAGCCAGGACAATATTTTTTTGCTCTAAAATCCGCCTTATGACCTTTGCCTCACCCTTTCTAAATTCTTCTTCGCCATGTGTGGAAAAAAAATCAACTATGCTCATTCCAGCAGCTTGCTCTATTTCCACATCACTATCAATAAATTTAATTCCCAAACGATTAGCCAAGCGCCGCCCAATAGTAGTTTTACCTGCTCCCATCATACCAACAAGGACTATTGGTTTACTATTTAGCAGCTTAAGCAGTTTTTTGGCCTCTTTATCTTCATCTTTTTGACGATTATGCGAAAAATTTACGATAGAATAACCCCTTTATCAGTAATTTAGTCCAATATAAATTATTGCTGAATTTGCAATATATTCTATTTGCACTTATTTTAGCAAATTATTGAAGTAAATAATTTTAATAGCCAGAATTTTAACAAATATATTATCGGAGCTCAATAATGCCAACCTTATTCCGCTTTGTGATAATTTTATTATTCCTTACTTTATTGGCATTTGGTTCAATGTTTGCCCTTACCATATTTGTTGAGCCGCAGCAAAAAGAGGAAACAATTCGCGTGCCAATGCGCGATATTTTTGATAAAAATTGATTATGTCGGAAAACTATTTAATTGAAAATTTTTTGGAAATGATGAGCGTTGAAAGGGGGGCAGCAAAGAATACTATTGCTGCCTATTTACGTGATTTAGAGGATTATTTGGGCTTTTTACAAGGTAAAAAAACTAGTTTTCTTAAAGCAAAAAGAGAAATAATAATCTCCTATTTAACAAAATTACACCAACAAGGATTAGCAGCCAGCTCAATTTCGCGCCGTTTAAGCTCAATAAAACAATTTCACCAATTTTTACTATTAGAAGGGCTTAGAAAGGATGATCCAACAAGGATAATTAATGCGCCAAAAAAACTACGTTCTTTACCAAAAATTCTTTCTATTAACGAAGTAGATATTTTACTTAAAACCGCACAACAAGAAGCACATAAGGAAGCACAGGGCAAAAAACAAAGCAAAAGAGCGCAAAGATTAAATTTAATGTTGGAATTATTATATGCGACCGGAATGCGGGTTAGTGAATTAGTATCGCTTAAAAAAAATGCGATTATGCGCGATAGTTTTTTTATCAATATTATTGGCAAGGGAAATCGCGAACGTATAGTGCCGCTTAATGATAGGGCGCGTGATTTACTAATATTATGGATAAAAAATAATCCCAAAGAAAAATTTTTATTTCCTGCTAAATCAAAATCAGGACATATTAAGAGGCAGGTTTTTGCGCGCGAATTAAAAAATTTAGCCCTAAAAGCAGGAATTAGCCCCAATAGGGTTTCGCCTCATATTTTGCGTCACGCCTTTGCTTCTCACCTTTTAGAGGGAGGGGCGAATTTAAGAATTGTGCAAACTTTATTAGGGCATGCAGATATTTCCACAACGCAAATTTATACTCATGTTCTAGATAAGAGATTAAGTGAATTAATTTCTAAACATCCCCTTTCCACTCGCTCTTAAATTATATATATTCCCTATGAGATATGCTGAATGAAAACTTGACTCTTTTGCCTGTGGACGTCATTTAGATTTAGGTGGTGGCTTTATGTAGGCCTTATGGGGTTGTTTGTATTGTGAGTTGTCCATTGTGAATTGTAACTAACCAGTAAATAATGAAATAATCAGTAAAGAGAAAAATGCTTTCCTATTTAGATTTTGAAAAACCAGTTGCTGAACTTGAAGGTAAAATTGCCGAACTAAAAAATTTGAGCACAGAGGAAGAGGCTGTGCCAACAGAAGAAGAATTAGCGCGTTTGCAAATGAAGGCAGATGAAGCGCTAAGAGATATTTATAAGAAACTCACCCCGATGCAAAAAGTGCAGGTTGCCCGCCACCCCCAGCGTCCGCATTTTTCGGCCTATGTAAAAGACCTATTTAGCGAATTTATTCCCCTTTCAGGTGATCGCCAATATGGTGAAGATGCTGCAATTCAGGCCGGCTTTGCTAGATTTAAGGGAACTCCCATTGCCGTTATTGGGCATGAAAAGGGTGATGATACGCAAAGTAGATTAAAGCATAATTTTGGTTCTGCCCGCCCTGAAGGATATAGAAAAGCAGTGCGGATTATGGATTTGGCCGATAGGTTTAATATTCCGGTTATTTATCTGGTTGATACGGCGGGTGCTTTTCCCGGTCTTGGAGCTGAGGAACGCGGGCAGGCTGAAGCTATTGCCAGATCTACCGAAAAATGCCTAGATTTAGGTGTGCCAAATTTGGCAATTATCATTGGCGAGGGTGGCTCGGGAGGGGCTATTGCTATTGCCAGTGCAAATAGGGTCTTAATGTTGGAACATGCAATATATTCTGTTATTTCACCTGAGGCTGGCGCTTCTATTTTATTTCGTGATGCAGGAAGGGCGAAAGATATGGCGCAGGCGCAAAAAATAACAGCAAAAGATTTATTGGAATTTAAGGTCATAGATGGCATAATTACAGAGCCAGTGGGGGGAGCTCATCGTAATAAAGAGCAAATTATTAATTCAGTTGGTAAGGAGATAGAAAAATTTTTGCAAGATTATAAAAATATTCCACCAGAGGAAATACGTATTATGCGAGAGAAGAAATTTCTTAAAATGGGTGAATTGGAAAATTAGATATTAGCTAAATTAATTTGGCTATTTTATTAAAACTATTTCAACCAGTTGAATTGGTAAAATTATATGCGCGGGGGACTATAGACTATATATAATATTGGGAATATTTATTTGTGCCATTAAAAAGAATAATTATTATTGTTTTTTTATTTTCTCTTTTGGCCGGCTGCACTCTGGTTGAAGGGACGGCCAAACATTTACGCCCGCTTTCTCCTCAAACAATTGCAAAATTAAAAGCAATTGGCTCTTCTCCCTCTGAAGCAATGCTTATTCGTATATTCAAAGAAGAATCAGTTTTGGAACTATGGAAAAGAAGAGCAGATGGAACTTATAAATTATTCAAAACTTATGATATATGTAGATGGTCTGGCGTATTAGGGCCTAAATTTAAGGAAGGCGATAAACAGGCACCTGAAGGTTTTTATACTGTTACTCCGGGTAGAATGAACCCAAATTCAAGCTATTATCTTTCATTTGACACAGGCTTTCCAAATAAATTTGACAGAGCGCATGGAAGAACCGGCTCAAATTTGATGATACATGGTGATTGTTCTTCGGCCGGCTGTTATGCGATGACAGATGAGCAAATTGCAGAAATTTATGCTTTGGCGCGCGATTCTTTTCGTGGGGGGCAAAAATCATTTCAGCTACAATTATATCCCTTTAGATTAACCCCGAAAAATTTAGCTCGCTATAGGAAAAGTGAACATATTGAATTTTGGAAAAATCTAAAAATTGGCTATGACGCGTTTGAACTATCAAAAAAAATGCCCCAATGGGATATTTGTGAGGGGAAATATATTTTTAACGCTGTGGGATCTGGCAGTTTAGACGCTTTTGGTAAATGCCCCAAAGATTCTACCATGCCCCAATTAATGGCACGGGTTAAGGCAAAACAAATTAGCGATATGGTTGAATTTGAAAAAATTGTTGCCGAATTAGAAAAAAAGGAAGCCGAAGCGATTTTATTAGCCGAAAAAAAGGCGCAACAAAGAGCGCAAGCTATGAAGCGCTCTGCCGCTATAAATGAGGCAATAAATCAACAAACAGCGGGTATTTCTGCGGCAATTGAGGGTTTTTTTGGCAATTTATTTGGTATTAATTCTGTTGATAACACTAAACCGGCAAATATTGATGCTCCAATCCCGGCGCCAAGAATTAATAGATAAATCAATAGATGAATTATTAATAGATGCAAATAATTAGCCGATTATGATGAGTGGATTTTATAAATAATATTGTTAATATGAAGCTATTCTCTTTAATTCTCATTACTTTTCATATGTTGGATTAAATCAATTTTGATGGGGAAGGTTGGTTGGATTTATTAATAATTCTTATTTTTAATTTTTTCATTCTGTTTGTGCTCTATATGCTCATTATTATTTTGGTTAATCGGCATAAGGGGCCAAGTGGGGCTGTTATTATTAATGATTTAGTGCAGCCAAAAATAGGATTTGAAAATAATATTAAAATTTTGAGCTGGAATATTGGTTATGGCGGACACGGCAAAGAAAGCGAATTTATTATGGATGGGGGGAAAAAATTGCTTCCCCCCTCAAGATCAATAGTAAGAAAAAATATAAATGCAATAATTGATTATCTTACCGGGCAAAAATGTGATATTTATCTCTTACAGGAGGTGAGCAAAAAAAGTTTATTAAGCCGCAATATAGATATTTTAGCAAAAATTAGAGAAAAATTTAGCAAATATTTTCTTCTTTTTCGCCCCGATATTGCTTCTATCTTGGTGCCCTATCCGCTTAAAATCTTACATGGCACTTTGACCATTGCAAAAATAAAGCCAAATAAAACAGCCATTAAGACATTGCCATTTGATCCTGTGCCATTAGCGGGGATTTTTAATCGTCACTATGCTTTACAGATAAATTATTTTGATATTTTAGGTAAAGAAGAAAAATGGGTGATTGTTAATCTTCACTTAGCCGCTTTTGATAAGGAGGGACTGGTTAGGAAAAGACAATTAAAAATGGTTTTTGACTTTGCGCAAAAAGAATATGCAAAGGGAAATTATGTTATTTTGGGGGGAGATTGGAATATTGAACTGGTAAAAACTAATTTTGCCCATCAGACAGATATAAAATATTTATCCTGGCGTGTGCCTTTGGCAAAAAATTTACTGCCAAAAAAGTGGAAATTAGCAGTTGACGAAACAAAGCCAACTGTGCGTACACTAAATAAGCCATATGTTAGGGGAGAAAATTATACGTCAATTATTGACGGCTTTATTATTTCTCCTAATGTTGAGGTGTGTAATATTATTACAGATGATCTGAATTTTGAATTTAGCGACCATCAGCCTATATTGGGGGAATTTGTTGCAAAATAAATTTATATTTAGCCATAATTATTTGAGTAAATTAGTGCGGCTTATGTGGCATTGGCCAATATATTGGCATTAAATTAAAAAAGATTGGGTTGGATTATTTGGGTAAAGGCGCATAAAGGATTAAAAGAACATAAGGGGCATTAAAAGGGACATTAAAGGGGCATTAAAAGGGGGGAAAAATGAGTAAAACTGCAAAAAAAGGCATATATTCATGGATGTTGTTTGATTGGGCTGCCCAGCCCTATCATACGGTGCTTATTACTTTTATTTTTGCTCCATATTTTACTTCAAAAGTTGCCCCAAATCCGGTTGAAGGGCAGGCAATTTGGGGGCAAGCAATGGGTATTGGCGGCATCATAATCGCCATTTTAGCTCCCTTTCTCGGTGCTATGGCCGATGCTACCGGGCCACGAAAACCCTGGATAGGTTTTTTCTCTTTATTGGTAATAATTGGCGCTTCATTTTTGTGGTTTGCAACCGCTGGCACAAATTCGGAAGTGACAATTGCTTTAGCCTCTATTTATAATGGCACAATTGCCCCAATTGTTAATTTTATCGGTGGCTTATTCTTTGATTTTTTAATAGCCCCCCTTGTAAATTATATTTTTATTCCAATTGTTAATCTTATTATATACGGCATTAATTTGCTGCCAATTATCGATATAAATTTTGTTAAAAATTGGACTCCAATAATAGATGGGCAAATAGAGCCTATTAGTTTTATTTTGATAGCTTTTATTATTGGTCTTATTGGCGTTGAATTTTCTGCGGTTTTTACCAATTCAATGATGCCCTCACTTGTTAAGCGTGAGGATTTGGGCAAACTATCTGGTTCTGGTTGGGCTCTTGGTTATGTTGGCGGGATTATAGCCTTGATGATAGTTTTACTACTTATGGTGGCAGATCCTGATAAGGGAACAACTTTAATTGGAATTGAGCCAATATTTGGGCTTGATGCCAGCCAATATGAAGGTGAGCGGGCAACAGGTCCTCTTACAGCCATTTGGTTTTTAATTTTTATTCTTCCTCTATTTTTATTTACGCCCGATATTGCCAAACAAAAGGAAAGGGGGCAGGCGGTAAAAAGAGCGCTTTTGGAACTATTGGAAACCGTTAAACAATTACCGAAAAGATCTTCTTATTTTTCCTTTTTAATTACCTCAATGTTTTATCGTGATGGGTTAAATGGCCTATTTATGTTTGGTGGAATTTACGCTGCGGGCGTGCTTAAAATGAGTATTACGCAAGTGGGAATATTTGGTATTCTTGCGGGAATTGCGGGTGCTCTTGGCGCTTTTATCGGCGGCAGAATGGATGATAAATTTGGCCCGAAAGCGGTTGTTTTTACTTCGTGCTGGTTATTGATTTTTGCCTGTATTATTGTTGTTTCAACAACGCCTAATGTTATTTTATTTATATTTCCAGTTCAGTCTGGCATTATGCCCATTATTATATTCTATCTTGCCGGCTCGTTAATTGGTGCTTCCGGCGGTGCTTTACAGGCTGCTTCACGCACTTTGCTTATTGATCAGGTTGAAAAAAAGGAAGCAACAAAAGCATTTGGCCTTTATGCTTTAACCGGAAGGGCTACATCATTTGTTGCCCCGCTTTCTATTGCCTATGTAACAACAATTTCGCAAAGTCAGCGTATTGGTGTTACGCCAATAATTGCCTTATTGCTCATTGGCGCACTTGGCTTGGCATTTGTGAAACAAAGGCAACCATAATATACTATAGTGAGCGGCAAAGAATAATTAGAGCATCCATGTTGGTTAAGGGTCAGTTCTGGACTATTTTCTCTTATCTCTCAACAGGAATACTCTAGAAATTCACTAATCAAAAATATAATTCAACAGAAAAATAAATTTGGGGTAGAAAAATATTTTATTTATGCTTTATTTAACCAAAATTTGGACAAGCGGGAAAATCTATCATGCTGGGGTGGGAATTTTTCAAAAAGTCCGTAACGCAAATTTATTATAATTTTGGCGATGCGGTAAAAATAACTGGCTTTATCTGGATAAGCTGGCAGCTAATATCTATTTTGGTTTCATCATTTCTTATCGGTAAACCTTCTATTGCCATTTATAATTTTGATCCCAATAATCCCACAGCAGATAATGTTGAAAATTTTTTACTTGCCGGATTTATTTTATTAACAATATCGGCAATATTTTTCTCCTGGCTTGCAGTTTTGTGGCACCGTTTTATGCTGCTAAATGAAAGACAAACAACATTTATTCCCAAATGGTCAGGTAGGCTTGTTTGGCTCTATTTGCTTAAATCAATAAAGGTGGGACTAATATTAGTCATTATATTATTCATATTGGGAATGATTGCCGGAATTATTTCCGCTATTCTGATAGTAACAGCTGATTTTTCTTCTATTCTTCCTTATTTTGCTCCCATTTTTGTCTTGCTGGGCACTTATATTTTCCTGCGCATAGCCTTAGTCTTACCGGCAGTTGCCTTAGGTAAAAATATGAGCATAAAACAATCTTGGGAATATACAATATCAGCTAGTGGGGCAATTTTTATTGCTAGCATTTTAATGACCGTACTTGGCATAATTTCACAGATGATAGTTACATTTTTTTCAACTCAAATTGCCCAAGCCGCATTTCTTTATCCCCTTATTAGCTTTTTTCTTGATTGGATAGTTATAATGATTGGTATTTCTATTCTGACCACTCTTTATGGATATTTAGTAGAGGAGAGAAATCTTTAGACATTAGCGGGAGAGGCAAATATCACCACCATTAAAGAGAGTATAATTGCAAAATAATAAAGAAAAATTTTAACTTTTCTCTCCCTGCTGCCCTTCTCACTACCCTTCCCACTATAGCCTTTATAAATTGCTCTAACTGCCTGTAAGCTTTGTAAACCATAATAAAGAATAAAAGCTTTTGAGGCAAAAGTAATAATTTGATAAATATTGGCCAACCAAATAATTAACAGCGCTATTATTGCTGCAATAGCATAGCCCCAATTGGTCGGAATTTTCCCTCTGCTCGTTTCTGACAATAGTCCACCTGAACCATTCATATCAGCAACAGCTGCCGAAAGTTGCGAGGCCATAGCGGCCAAAATTAACATTGGCATAAGTAAAATTCCTATTGGCTTTAACAGGTTGATTATTTCTGTCTCTCCCCCCTCTTTGGGCAATTCGCCAGTAAAATATCTTGTCGCTAATAGGATAAAGAGAACATAAATAATAGTTGATAAATATTGCGCATGGCGCATTGTTCTGACTCTGGTTTTGGCATCATAACTATGTCCCAAATAGCGTGAGGTTTCAAAGCCTTGCACCAATATTATCAAACCGAGCAAAATTTGTAATTCTTCCCAGCCAACCATACGCTCTAATTCAGGCCAGAAAAATTCTCCCCCTACCATTTGCTGTAGGCTTAAAATTATTAGCGCTAAACAAAGGCCAAAAATAACCGCCAGCTTAAAGCCAACTGAATATTCTTCTATTTTTTCCAATATATTTAGGCCACGCCAATATCCCAGAATAGCCAAGCTGACCAACATAAAACTGGTAATTATTTTTATCCAAATTTCATCTACAATATTAAAGGAGCGCAGCAAAAAAGCAGAAAATAAAGTAAGATAAAAGGCGATGGAAATAAAATAGGATAAAATAAGTGCTAATTCAGAAAAACGCTCAATTATTACTACTTCTTTATCAGTATTTTTTTGCAAAATTGGCTCAACATATAAAATATTATGACGCATGACAGAGCCATAAAGATAGCCAATAGCGCAAAGCAGAAACATTGCCAGCACCGCCCAACGTCCGGCAATATGAGCCAGAATGGGGCCAGAAACCAAAAAGCCTGAACCAATTATAGAAGCTAAAGGAGTTACCGTTGCCCGCCAATTTGCCGAATTAATCAGACGTGGCTGAAACATAATTATTAGAACAATAATCGTTCCAATAAGTAGGCTATAATCTCCAATTCCCATTATTTCAGCGCTTTTTTATATAGTCTGACAGCTTCCGCAAAACCACAAAATAGCGCGTCAGAAGTAATACCATGACCTATTGAAACTTCCTTTACATCGGGAACGGATTTTATAAAGTCAGTAAGATTTTCTAAGGTCAGATCATGACCCGCATTTATTTCTAACCCAACCTTACGCGCTGCTAATGCAGTCATTGCCAATTGTTGCAAATGTATTTGTCCCTGCGGAGAAAAAAAACTAGCACCATATGGCCCAGTATAAAGCTCAACCCTATCTGCACCAATTTTGGCGGCCTTTGCGGGAATAGTAGAATCTTCGTCAATAAACAAAGAAGTGCGTATTTGCAATTTTTTCATTCTAAAAATAGCGCTACGCAATAATTGTTCATTTTTCTCAATGTCCCAGCCATGATCAGACGTTGCCTGATCGGGTGCATCGGGTACAAATGTAACTTGATGCGGCCTTACTTTTTCGATTAATGATAAAAATTCCTCGCTGGGATAGCCTTCAATATTATATTCCTTATCTGCAAAGTCGCTCAATAATTCGCTTAATTCCAATATATCCGACTTCCTAATATGACGTTCATCCGGACGCGGATGAACCGTAATTCCATCCGCCCCGGCCTGTAAAACAATACGGGCAATATTGGTAACGCTTGGCCAGCCAACATTTCGACGATTTCTTAATAGCGCCACCGCATTTAGATTTACCGAGAGTTTTCTCATCTTTTCGCTCTACCCAACTAATCCAATAGCTTATTATAAATTAATAATTAAGCCCGTATTTTGCCCTCAATTTGATTATCTATATGGAAATATAAAATCTATACAATATCAACTATCTCATACATATATTTTGCAACCATTTTACCCAATTTCATATTGTCGGCGCCAACAAAATATGGATTAAGATAATTAGTTGCAGATTTATTATAATCCAGCTTTTCCCCATTAATTTTTAATACAACTCCCCCCGCTCCCTCCAATATGGCCTGCCCTGCTGCACTATCCCATTCATAAGTATGCGTAAAACGCGGATAGAGCCTTGCCCTTCCCTCCGCAAGAAGACAAAATTTCACCGCCGAGCCAATGGAAATATATTCATTAATATTAAGCCTTTCTTTTAAGCGCGATAATAAATTACTCTTGTGCGAACGCGAAGCAACTAATTTAACATCACCCCCCCTAGCAACAGAAATTGCTCTTTTTTCATCCCTTCCATCAGAAAAATTAGAAAATTTATAAGAACCACCTTTACCACCAATATAGGCTATATTTTTTGCCGGCATAGTTACCAAGCCCAAAACAGGCCTTTTATTTTCTATCAGGGCAATATTTATTGTAAACTCGCCGTTTTTTTTAATAAATTCCTTTGTTCCATCAAGCGGATCAACACAGAAAAACATATTTCCCAAATCTGGAATATTACCATTTGCAGCGCTTTCTTCTGCCAAAACCGGAATATTAGTCCTTTGTAAAAATGATAAAATTATTTCTTCAGACTTCTTATCCGCAACAGTAACTGGTGAACCATCGGCCTTTATAACATTGGTAAAACCACCATCATAAATTTGTAAAATTTCTTTTCCGGCTTTAATAGCGGCTCTAATCATTAAATCTGCAATTTCATTCATTGAATATTCTTACATTTGTTATTTTCACAGAATATATTTGCCTATATGTTTATATAAATTGCAATATGGATTAGAATTAAATTTCACACAACTCACCAACCATATTGACACTTCCCCATTTTTTCTTAATCTAGCTTTTAACCGAATGAATTTTGAAAATAGTTTCAAAGTTCCGTTTAACCGGCCAGACCTGTGTCTGGAATAATTTAGGTTCTGGGTGCGAAATATTTACGAATATTCTCGTGACCGAACCAGAGGAAGTAAAGTGACCGAAATTAGACGGTCCGCCAAATTGGCCGTGCCCCAAAATAAAAGCACAAAGGGCGCAAAGGGGGCAGAAGGTGCAGAGGGAGCAAAGGGGACAAAGGGAACAGAAGGGGTAGAACATGGTAGGCAACAAAGAAGTGGCTCTGTTAAGGGAGCAAGCAGACCTAGCAAAAGGATGGGCGAATCTGTTCGTGCGATAGGTGGTTCTATCCAAAAGGCAGAAAAGCCTATCAGAGAGCTGGGCGAGCCTACACAAAAAATGGGCAACCCTACCCGAAAAATAGATGGTTCTGTCCAATTGGCCAATAGATGGCGGGTGAATAATAGAAGAAAAAATAAGCAGCAAAAACGAGCAGTTTTTGCCGCTCTTGATTTGGGCACAAATAATTGCCGCCTATTGGTAGCGCGCCAAAATGAGGGTGGATTTCAGGTTATTGACGGATTTTCGCGCATTGTCAGGCTGGGTGAAGGGCTGACAAATTCAGACATGTTAGATGAAGAGGCGATATTACGCACACTTGAAGCCCTCTCTATTTGCGCTGATAAAATCCGATATCACCAACCCAAAGGGGTAAGGCTAGTTGCAACACAGGCATGTAGGGGAGCAAAAAATTCTAAACAATTTTTAGAGCGCGTAAAAAATGAAATAGGACTGGAATTAGAAATAATTGACCAGCGAACCGAAGCAGAATTAGCCGTTGCAAGTTGCGGAGATCTAATTGAAACCGATGTAAAAGGAGCGCTAATGTTTGATATTGGCGGCGGCTCAACCGAGCTTGCCTGGCTTGATTTTCGTGGTGGTAGGCCAAAATCCAATAGCAAAATTGCCGCCTCTATACGCTCCTGGCACTCAATGGAAATAGGCGTAGTGACAATTGCCGAAAAATTTGGTGGAAAGCATGTTAATAGGGATGATTTTGAAAATATGGTCTCTTTTGTAAGAGCCAATTTGAAAAAATTCAAAGGACGGGACAAATTAAAAAAAATGATTAGAGAACATCATGTTCACCTAATAGGCACATCAGGAACAGTTACCACCCTTGCGGGACTATATTTAGGGCTTGAGCGTTATGACAGATCTCAGGTTGATGGTCTTATAATGCGTAATGAGCAAGTAGTTGATACTATGCGCGTTTTGCTTTCCATGCCATATGAAAGACGTGCACAGCATCAATGTATTGGGATAGATAGGGCTGATTTGGTTCTGCCGGGATGCGCAATTTTTGAGGCCATTAGGCGCGAATGGACAACTGATTATATCAGAATTGCCGATAGGGGATTAAGAGAAGGATTATTAATTTCTTTAATTGAAGGGCAGATTAAAAAAAGAAAAAAATATAAAAACAGAAAATTCAGAAATAAGGGTAGATATGGATAGGCAAAATGTCTAAGGCTAAAAAAAATAGGAGAAATAAAAAAACCGCAAATATTGGCCTTAAAACGCGCGTAAAAAGCGCTAAGGGCAGAAAAATCTCTTCTACCCTCTGGCTACAGCGTCAATTAAATGATCCTTATGTTGCCCGCGCAAAAATTGAGGGTTATCGCTCTCGCGCTGCTTATAAATTAAAAGAGTTAGATGAAAAATATAAATTATTCAAGCCCAATATGCGGGTTATTGATTTAGGTTGCGCGCCCGGCGGATGGTTACAAATAGCCCAAAGGGCAGTGCAATCTATGCCAGAAAATCCAACAATTATAGGTATTGATTATTTAGAGGTCGAACCAATTGCCGGAACAATTATCTTACAAAAAGATTTTAGCGATGAAGATGCGCCAAGCGCTATAATTAAAAAACTTGGAGGGAAAAAAGCTGATATTGTTCTATCAGATATGGCCGCACCAACCACCGGACACAGGCAAACAGATCATATTAGAATTATTGCTTTAGTTGAAATGGCGGCCGATTTTGCCATAGATGTTTTAGCACCAAATGGCACATTTGTTGCTAAAGTATTTCAGGGAGGAACTGAACATCAATTATTAAACAGGCTAAAGCAACATTTTAGTAAAATTTTTCATGCCAAACCACCCGCTTCCCGTAAAGAATCGGCCGAAACCTATTTAATAGCAAAGGGGTTTAAGGGCTAAAGGCTCTGAGCCACCCTATGCTGCTTCGCTTTTGCCATTATCTTCACCCCTTGCTAATTGTTGTTGCAGCTTAAATTGGCGCATTTCCTCCGCCAATTTATTTGCGTTCTCACTTAGCATACTGGCCTTTTTCATTGTCTCATCGGCCATAATAGCATTTTGTTGAGTAATATTTTCAATATCGCCAATAGAAGAGCTAGCCTCGTTTAATCGCGTGGATTGATCATTTGTTCTAAGCGAAATATTATCAACCAATTCTGCAACTTCGCCTATATTTTCGGTAATTTTATCAAGCACTTCACCGGTTGAGCCAACAATTCTGACCCCATCTTCTACCTGTTCTCTACTTACTCCAATTAATTCCGAAATCTCCTTTGCCGCTCTGGTACATCTTTGCGCCAATTGACGCACTTCTTGGGCAACCACCGCAAAAGAGCGCCCCGCCTCCCCCGCGCGCGCTGCCTCCACTCCGGCATTAAGAGCAAGCAAATTGGTCTGGAAAGCAATTTGATCAATCACGCCAATAATTGAACTAATTTCTTTAGAAGATTGTTTTATTTTATCCATAGCATCTACTGCTTCTTTAACAATTTTGCCGGCATTTTGCACATTATCCTTAGTTGTTACGGTTAAATCTGCCGCTTCTAGTGCAGTATTTGCAGTTTCACTCACACTCTTATTTAGCTGTTCAAGAGTTTGCGAACTTTGTGTAAGCGAAGCTGCCTGCTGTTCTGAACGTGAGGATAATTCTTGACTGGATTTTACAATTTCATCGGAGCCTGCAACAATATTGGCTGATATTGTCTTAGTTATTAAGAGTGAATTGCTCAATGAATCTAGAGCGCTATTATAATTTTCGCTCATTTGCAAAAATTCTGCTGGCAGATTATTTGGCAAAGGCTTGTTCAAATCTCCCTTAGCTAAATGACAAAGGGCTTGGGTTAAGATTTCTAAAGCCTGTTTTTGTTGCTCATCGGCAATAGTTTTTTCCTTCTCAACCTCTTTTCTTTTTTCCTCCAGCGCGTCAAGATAGACCGTAATAACATAGTCCATATCAAGCAAGGCGGCCTTCATAACCGAAGAAAATTCTAAACCCGTCTCTTTAGGGGTAGTTTTTTTCCTTCTAATATCATCCCATTTCGCATTTATCAAAGCAATAATTAATTGTTCAATTATTAGCGCATAACCGCCAAGATACCAACGCGGCTCAAGCCCAATCCTAGCATGAACTTTGCCAATTCTATTGGCCTTTTCAATATATTCTTCATCAAATTTTGCCTGTCCCAAAGCCATCCAATGTTTGCTTTGTATTTGCTTTGCTGCCGCTATATGTTCGGCATCGCGGAAATTAGCCGCCAAATGTGGAACATTAACCGCCTTCGCATAAAGAGCGTTAAGGGCAGGCGCCACCGCCTCCAGCAAAATAGGATATACCCTATTTATCGCCTTTTTTGCCTCTTCATCAAATCCTAAAAATTCAAGCCGCTCTTTTAATTGTTGTAATTTATCATTCTGCCGTGCCCTATCATTCGCCTCGTCCATAATAATTTCCTATCGCTAAAATAAACAAGCAAAACCTTGTCAAAATTGCCCTTTGATAATTATTTCACAATATGGTTAGCAAAATGATAAGTATTTTTACCAACTCAATAGTTTTTATAGCCAAAGCTAAATTCTAATGATAAAGAAACGTGCCAAATATATTATATGATTCTGTCTTTCATATTTGATATATTCGTTCTTAAATATTGAGATATTGGAATTAAATGGCAAAAATCATTTCTTCAGCAACTGGACAATCTGCACTTACATTTGACGATGTCTTATTGCAGCCAAATAAATCGGAAATATTACCAACACAGGTGGATCTGACTACCCGCCTGACAAATAATATTGAGTTGAAATTACCTATCATCTCCGCAGCTATGGATACGGTAACCGAAAGCGCAATGGCTATTGCAATGGCACAATCTGGCGGTCTTGGAATAATTCATCGTAATCTCTCAATTGAGCAACAGGCAAAAGAAGTTAGAAGGGTAAAGATTTTTGAAAGCGGAATGGTGGTTAATCCCATTACTATCGGGCCAGAGGCCAGACTTGCTGATGCTCTTGACCTTATGAAGCACCATTCTATTTCCGGCATTCCAGTTGTAAAAAATGCCGGTAAAGGGGGCAGAATAAGCGGAAAATTAGTTGGCATATTGACAAATCGTGATGTTCGTTTTGCTACTGATAAAAAACAGCCAGTTAGCGAATTAATGACTAAGGAGAATCTGATTACCGTCAAACATGGTGTTAGCCAAGAACAGGCAAAAAAATTATTACATGCTCATAGAATTGAAAAATTATTAGTTATAGATAATGATTATAATTGTATTGGCCTGATAACCGTAAAAGATATGGAAAAAGCCATTGCAAACCCCAATGCTATTAAAGATAAAAATGGTTCTTTGCGAGTTGGCGCTGCTTCAACCGTTGGTAAAAATGGGCTGGAGCGTTCATTAAAACTTATTGATGCCGGAGCGGATATAATAGTCATAGATACGGCTCATGGCCATTCTGTGCGGGTTATCGAGGCGGTAAAACAATTAAAAAAACTAAGAAAAAATGCCCGTATAATTGCTGGTAATGTTGCAACTAAAGAAGCAACCAGAGAACTTATTGAGGCTGGGGCTGATGCAGTCAAAGTTGGAATAGGGCCTGGTTCAATTTGCACAACAAGAATTGTCGCAGGGGTTGGCGTTCCTCAATTAGCAGCTATAATGGAATGTAGCGAAGAAGCGAATAAATTTAATATTCCTATTATTGCTGATGGGGGAATAAAATTTTCAGGTGACATGGCAAAAGCTCTGGCGGGAGGCGCATCTTGCGCAATGGTTGGCTCGCTTCTAGCAGGCACTGATGAAAGTCCGGGCGAAACCTATCTCTATCAAGGGCGCTCATATAAGGCCTATCGTGGAATGGGCTCGGTTGGCGCGATGGCGCGCGGCTCGGCTGATAGATATTTTCAACAGGAAGTAAATGACGAAATGAAATTAGTGCCAGAAGGTATTGAAGGGCAAGTTGCCTATAAGGGGCCTGTTGCCAATGTTTTGCACCAGCTAGCCGGCGGCGTGCGTGCGGCAATGGGTTATGTTGGCGCTAAAAATTTATCAATTTTCACAAAAGAAGCAAAATTTATCAGAATTTCTTCCGCTTCTTTGAGCGAAAGCCATGTGCATAATGTTTCTATAACGCGTGAAAGTCCAAATTATCGGGGTGGGCATTAATGGATAAATTATTGATTATTTCATTATTATATAAATTTTATCCGGCCTTAGAATTATTTTTTAAGGATTTATAATGCGCATAGGTGGACGCGTAAATGCCGCGATTGAGATTTTACAAATTATACAAAAGAACCATATTCCAGCTTCAATCGCTCTAAAAAATTGGGGAATTAACAATCGTTTTGCCGGCGCAAATGATAGATCTGTTATTGGCAATCTCATATATGATGCACTCAGAAAAAAAAACCTTTTTGCCTATTTGCAACAAGATGATAGTGCACGCGCTATTTTATTAAATGTGCTGGTTCGCGATTGGGGAGAGAAAGTTGATAAATTAAATGAACAATTTTTAAGTGATAAATTTGCTCCAGCACCAATATCGGCAAAAGAAAAAAAATTATTAGAAGCAAAAATAAAAAAAGATAAAATTCCAGATCATATTATTGCAAATTTCCCCCATTGGCTTGAAGAACCACTCAAAAATATTTTTGCCAGTAATTTTGTTCGTGAGGGGGAATATTTTGCCAAACGCGCGCCCATTGACATACGCGTTAACAGCCTGAAATCAACAGTGCAAAAAGTGCAAAAATCGCTTATGCGCTTTCAGGTGCAAAATGGGCTGATAGTTAAAACCGCCTTACGTATTGAAACAGGAAAAAAACAGGAAAAAAGCCCTAATATTACTGCCAGCGCTGCCTATCAAAAAGGATGGTTTGAGGTGCAGGATTTGGGCAGCCAAATAGTATCTTTTTTGATTGGAGCAAAGGCCGGCGAGCAAATTTTAGATTATTGCGCAGGAGCAGGAGGCAAAACCCTAGCTCTAGCCGCTAATATGCAAAATAGAGGACAGATTTTCGCCTATGATAATGATAGGGAGCGGCTTAAACCAATTTATGAACGGCTAAGGCGTAATGGAGTTAGAAATGTGCAAATTATTGCTCCAGATAATAATATGGCGTTAGATAGTCTTGTCGGTAAGATTGATAGGCTAGTTATTGACGCTCCCTGCACTGGATCTGGAACATGGCGGCGCCGACCCGACATTAAATGGAAATTGAACCAAAATAGGCTTAATGAAAAAATTAAACAACAAAGAGAAATCCTAGAAAATAGCAAAAAATTTGTAAAAAAAGGCGGACAATTAGCCTATATAAGCTGCTCTATTTTACAGCAGGAAAATGATGAACAAATAGAGCAATTTCTGAGGGAGAATAAGGATTTTACCCTAAAAAAAGCAAATATTTTCTGGCAGGAACATTTCCCTTTAGAACAAGAATTAAAACCATATTTCACCCAATATGGTCTGATTTTGAGCCCGGCTTCCTGCCAGACAGATGGCTTTTATATTTCAATCTTAGAGCGGAGCAAAAATGATAATTAGCAATGAGCAAAAAATAAGGCATGAAACAATTTTGATTGTGGATTTTGGCTCACAATTAACCCAACTAATTGCCCGCCGCCTACGGGAGATAGGAGTTTATTGCGAAATTCACCCCTTTATGAAGGCGGGGAATATATTAAAAAAGCTAAATCCAAAGGGCATAATTTTTTCGGGTGGTCCCGCTTCAATATTAGATGAAAATGCTCCCCAAATTGATGAAAATTTATTAAAGGCAAATATTCCAATTTTAGCAATTTGCTACGGTCAACAGGCACTTTGTAAAGCGCTTGGCGGGCAGGTAGAAGCTGGTCATGATCGCGAATTTGGCCGCGCTTATATTATTCCGAAGAAAAAATGCGCCCTATATGAAGATATTTGGAAAATTGGCGAAAAATACCAAGTTTGGATGAGTCATGGTGATAGGGTAACAAAATTACCCAAAAATTTTGTAGTTATAGCCGCTTCAAATGGTGCCCCCTTTGCCTTTATTGAAAATAGGGAAAAACAAATTTGGGCGGTGCAGTTTCATCCAGAAGTGCACCATACGCCAGATGGAAAAAAACTATTATCCAATTTTGCGCTTAAAATTTGTGGCTGTTCAGGCGATTGGACAATGGCTGCCTATAGGCAACAAAGTATTGATAAAATTCGCGCACAAGTTGGCGATAAAAAAGTAATTTGCGCTTTATCTGGGGGGGTGGATAGTTCGGTTGCAGCTGTTCTTGTGCATGAAGCGATTGGTGATAATCTGACTTGTATTTTAGTAGATCACGGTCTTATGCGGGAAAATGAAGCCGAAAATATTATAAAAATGTTTAATAAACATCATAATTTGCCATTAATATTGGTTGATGCAAAGAATTTGTTTATTAATGCTCTTAAAGGAATCATTGACCCCGAAAAAAAACGCAAAATTATCGGTCATCTATTTATTGAAGTTTTTGAAAGAGAAGCAAAAAAATTGGGTGGGGCTGATTTTTTGGCGCAAGGAACGCTCTATCCGGATGTGATTGAAAGTGTCTCTTTTAGCGGTGGTCCATCTGTTACCATAAAATCGCACCATAATGTTGGCGGCTTGCCCGAAAAAATGCATATGCAACTTATTGAGCCTTTGCGCGAATTATTCAAAGATGAGGTAAGAAAATTAGGTAAAGAACTTGGCTTGCCAGATAATTTTATATCACGCCATCCATTTCCTGGTCCCGGACTGGCAATTCGTCTTCCCGGTGGAGTTACGCAGCAAAAATTAGATATATTACGAAAAGCAGATGCAATCTATCTGGAAGAAATAAAAAGGGCTGGCCTTTATGATAAAATTTGGCAAGCCTTTGCAGTCCTATTACCGGTGCAAACGGTTGGGGTTATGGGCGATAATCGCACATATGAATTTGTTTGTGCTCTTAGGGCTGTAACATCGGTAGATGGCATGACAGCAGATTTTTACCCCTATAAAATGGATTTTCTCGCCCACGCCGCAACAAGAATAATTAATGAGGTCAGGGGCATAAATCGTGTCGTATATGATATAACGAGCAAACCGCCTGGCACAATAGAATGGGAATAATATTTACCTCTCTAGCGGTAAGCTCAATCAGATTGCAGCACTTCCTTAACTTTTGAATTTATCTGGTCTAATGAATATGGTTTAGATAAAAATTCAAATGAACGATCATCTTCTAGATCTTTTCTAACACTCTCCTCCGCATAGCCGGAAACAAGAATAACCTTTAGATCTTTATTACGTTCCCTTACTTTCTTTACCAAAGTGGGGCCATCCATTTCGGGCATAATAACATCAGATATTAATAGATCTAGTTCATAATTTATTTCTTCTAATATTTCTAACGCTTCTTCCCCGCTTTCAGCTTCAAATACTTCATAACCGGTTGTTTCAAGCGCTCTAGCTGAAAATGTTCTTACTGCCTCCTCATCCTCCACAATTAAAATTCTCTCATTACCCGTTAAATCCTTTACTGGCGCAACTTCTTTTTCTTCTTCCTCACCCTCTTCAACAATATGACGGGGTAAGAATATTTTGAAAGTTGTTCCTACACCATAAGTAGATTCAGGATAAATAAATCCTCCGGTTTGTTTTATTATTCCATATACTGTGGAAAGACCAAGACCTGTTCCCTCATTAAGCTTTTTGGTAGAAAAGAAAGGCTCAAATATTTTGTCTAAATCTTCTTCCTTAATTCCCGTTCCGCTATCTTCAACCTCAATTAAAACATAGTCAGCAGCAGGCATTGCCCGATAATTCATTTCGGCAGCCTGTTCTTTAGTTACATTTGAAGTGCGAATTTCAATATGTCCCCCATCGGGCATAGCATCGCGAGCATTCACCACTAAATTTATTATTACCTGCTCAAGCTGCACCAGATCAACCCGCACTGGCCAAACACCATTTTCATGATTAGCGTCAATGGTAATTTTATCGCCAATTAAGCGCTTTAACAAAACGAGCAATTCATCAATATTTGTCTGTAATTCTAAAACTTGCGGACGCAGAGTTTGTCGGCGTGAAAAAGCCAATAATTGGCGCACTAAACCGGCCGCGCGATTAGCGCTTTGCTTAATGGACATTATATCGCCAAAAGATGGATCGGTTGACTTATGTTTTAATAATAAGAGATCAGAAAAACCAATAATTGCAGTAAGGACATTATTGAAATCATGTGCAACTCCGCCGGCAAGCTGGCCAATAGCCTGCATTTTCTGCCCTTGCGCAAATTGGGCTTCAAGTTTCTTTTGCTCTGTCATGTCAAGAGCATAGATAATTATCCGCTCATCACTATCTTGCATTTTTTCCGAGCTGGTTACATAAATTCTGATAGCATTTTCCTTTTCACTATCTAAAACCACATCTATTGGATCTATGTCGGCGCGTCCCTCTAATGCTAATTTAATCGCTTTTTGAAAATTTTTGCGCCCATCTTCTTTAATCAGATTAATAAATAAACGCTGCTCTATTGGCCTTTCTATTGCGCTAAGTCCGAATATGCGCGTAAATGGAGCGTTAGTCCTGATAATACGTCCATTTTCATCAAGAGTAGCAATTGCAAAGGGAGTATCGTTAAAAAATCGGGAAAATCTGACTTCAATAGCGCGTAAATCTTCTTCAATATCGCTTCCCCCAGACCTATCAAGCACCAATGTGCGTGTTTCACCCAACCTTCCCTCAGCCAAACGAGCCGCACGGTGCAATAAACGTGCGGGGAAAGTAGTTCCATCACTTTTAACCAAATCTATATCAATAATTTCGGTCTTTATTTCTCCGCTTTTAGATCCCCCCATTAATAAACTCGCCCCATCGCCACGAATAATATCACTCATTCTGAGCGAGCCAGTTTCAAATTCGGCCAGACTATAGCCGAGCCAATCGGCAAGAGTTGAATTTATATATTGAATTTCTCCGCTCTCATTAGATGAGAAAAATCCAGCCGGAGCATGATCTAAATAATCAATAGCGCTTTGCAGTTCAGAAAAAATATTTTCCTGCTGTTTCTTATCACTGGTAATATCCTCTAATGACCAAAGGATAAGAGGTTTTTTTCCTGGTGAAAATCTTGGCAAAGGGCGCACGCTAAGACGATACCAAAAAATTCCTATATCCCCTTTATCTCCCTGCTGGCCGAGCGCACGATTTATCCTAATATCTTCGCGCGCTGCCCTTCCTTCCCTTGCAGCCAAAGAAATACGATATATTGCCTCACTAGCGCCTGGAATATTGGCAAATAGGCGCGGCACACTGACCGGAACATCATTGCCGATAAATCTTGCCAATTCAAAATATTTCGCATTTGCATAAATTATTTTTCCATTTTTCTCCGTTACAAGCGCTCCATAAGGCAAACTATCTACAATAGAGCGGGCAAGAGAGCGTTTTTGTTTGGAAAATCCAAATTTGAACAAACCAGCAGCCAAAGCAAATAGGCTAAATACACCAAATACCGCCAAAACACCCAAAATTATCAGCACAATATTATCTGATAAATTTTCACCATAAATTGTAATTATAACCGCAAAAATAATGAATAGAAAAGCTAGGAGTAGGACACGTATTAAACTGGCATCATCGCCGGGATTTACAATGACCGGTTCGGGATAATGATCTTCATCAATTTTTGTCACTAATTTCCCCAATCCCTAAATTGTCCAGTTAAATATTTCGTTCAACAAAATCGAATCATGTTCATTTTCTAAAATATTTTCAGCTAAAACGGAATCCCAAAAGGATGTTTTTTAGGAATTGAAGGAAAGAATTTTCCTAATTGTCTGTAATTATGTAATTATAATGCGCAGTTCTGACTTTGGGAAATAATTATTTCCTATTTTTATGATTTTCACATTGAACCAGTCGCAAAATTTTTATTGACTTGCTTGCGCCATTGTTTAGCTTCTTTTTTACCAGATAATAGGTTGCGCAAATAGTCAAAATTATTTTCTTTGTGCATCACAACGGCTGTCTCTCATCACGGCCCGTTTTTGCACTTTGCATTTTTCCAATAGTGATTTTAGAGAATTACGCAGATAATGTCCATTTGGCTTATGAACCCTATATTGGGGCGATTGTTCACTAAATAAATCACCCTATTCGTTGGCAAATATTTCTGGCTGCTTTGGCATTTAATTCTTGTTAGTTTGATTCGCTGATTTATTATAACTATCTTCCTCATTTTTGCGAGAAAGAGAATAATGAAACAATCCTAAATTTATTGAGTTTACTACGATATTTCATATTGCCAAATCACTTTGCTTTTCACTTAGATAGTTCGTTGACAGTTTTTGGCAAAGTCTTGTGGTGTTTGTTCATTTAATATTTGATGCGGTCTCATTTGATTATAGTAAATCATATAGTCCAATATTCTAGCTCAAAATCAGTAAAATCCATTCCTTTTATTAGATCTTCATTTATAGTTCGCCAAAACCGCTCCATTTTGTCATTTGTCTATGGCCTATATGCTCTAATATTTCAAAGCGAATATTTTGAAATAATCAACAACCACAGATGCCAAAGACTTAAACGGGCCTAAAATGGGAGAGAAAAACTAAGCTAAATGAAAATCCCCAAAAAGGTATCCCCGGCAAGGCATCCGCCTACCGGGTAAACCTGCAATAGAAAAACTACTTATCGTGGCTTCCCTACCGATTTTCCATGTTTATAATGACAGGATTCGCAAAATAATGCAATATATATTATACTAAATCATCAGAAAGATTATTGAGGGCGAGAAATGAATGTTCAACAAAAAATCCAAAAATTAAAAAAATTCACAATAGCTGAAAATCTAACCTTAGGTTTAGATATTGGTATTACCTCTTGTGGTTGGGCGGTGCTTGATGAGGCTCATAAAAAAATAATTGGTGCCGGTGTTTGGGGATTTGAAAAACCAGAAAATGAAAAACGCCACACAAACGCCTCTATAAGGCGAACTGCGCGCGGACAAAGGCGTCGCTTGCGCCGCAGACGCTATAGAATGCGTGATATAAGAAAGTTGCTTTTTCAACATAAACTCCTTTCTTCCCCTTTCCCTGCAAAAGATATTAAGGGAGTGTCTAAGCCATCGCTAAACCCATGGGCAATAAGAGCAAAAGGATTAGATAAATTATTATCTGATGAAGAATTTGCCACAGCCCTAATTCATATAGCTAAACATCGTGGCTATCGCTCCAATTCAAAATCCGAAAAGTCTAGCAATGCACCCCCAGAAGACAAAAAAATGCTTTCTGGATTAGAAAATATTAAAGAAAAATCAGGCAAATATCGCACAGTTGGCGAAATGTTTGCCAAAGATGCAGAATTTTCAAATAAAAAACGCAATAAAGAGGGCGATTATTCGCATACAATTTTGCGCTCTTTACATGAAGATGAAGTTAGAATTTTATTCAAACAACAGCGTAAATTTGGCAATGATAAGCTAAGTCAAGAATTAGAGCAAGAATATGCAAAGCTTGCCTTTGACCAGCTTCCCTTACAAGGCAGCGAAAAATTACTTGGAAGCTGCCCGTTTGAACCAGATGAAAAACGCGCTAGTGCAGTTTCTTATTCATTTGAAAAATTTAGATTTTTATCCAAACTGAATAATATGCGCATTGAAGATGGATCAAAATCGGGGCGCAGACTTACTAATGAAGAAATAAAAAAAGCCATTAATGGTTTTGGTAAAAATGGGGCTAAAATAAGCTTTAATAAGCTAAAAAAACTAATTGGGCTTGCAAATGGCGCCGAATTTAAGGGAGTTGGAAAAGATGGGCTTAAAAATGATGTCGCTCGCAACTCTAAGGGCGCAGCCTTTGGCTCTCATGCTCTTTATAATGTGCTTGGCGAATCTATGTGGAATAGTTTGGTTAAAACTCCAAAAATATTAGATGATATAGCTCATATTCTCACCTTTGTTGAGGAAGTTAAAGAAATTGAAAAAAGATTAAATGAGCTTAAATTAGAGGCAATCATAATAGATGCGATAATGATTGGCGTAAATGAGGGTAAATTTGCGCAATTCTCAAAAGCTGGGCATATTTCAACAAAAGCTGCAAGAAAAATTAATGAAGGATTGATTGAGGGTAAGACCTATTCAGAGGCTTGCGAATTAGCCGGATATGATCATTCTAAGGAAAACCCGGCAAATCTTGATATGTTAAATAATCCTGTTGCCAAAAGGGCGATAATTGAAACTCTTAAACAAGTTAATGCCATTGTTCAGGAATTAAAATATCGCTTTGGCAAAATTCATATTGAGCTTGGTCGTGATGTTGGCAAAAGCGCTATTGAACGCGGTAAAATTGAAAAAGGCATTAAGGATAGAACTAAAAACAAACAATCCAACAAAGAACAATTTTTGGCAATGGTTGCGAAAAGCGATTGCTCTGATGGTGAATTAGCGCGCTATGAAATGTGGAAGGAACAGAAGCATTTTTGCATATTTTGTGCCAAGCATATTGCCCCACATGATTTGCTTGATGGTGCTAATATGTGCGAAATTGAACATGTGTTGCCGCTTTCTCGCTCGCGAGATAATTCGTGGAATAATAAAGTATTAGCTTGTAAAAAATGCAACCAAGATAAAGGTAATAGAACACCATTTGAATGGTTTGGAGGGGATAGCAAAAAATGGAATGATTTTGAGTTCCGCGTAAAAGAACTAAAGGCTAATAAAAATATAAAAGGCTTTAAGATTAGAAATCTTTTAATGAAAGATTTTGCTGAACGTGAGAGCCAATTTATTGAGCGCAATAAAAATGATATGCGCTATAGCGCAAGGGTTATTGCTAGCGAATTACGCTCCCTTTATAGCGAGAATGAATTGCGCCATCAAAATATTAACGGCAAGGAAACTGGAAAGGTAAGAATTTTTGCTCGCTCAGGACAAATAACCGCCACTTTGCGTCGCTTTTGGGGGCTGGATCGTTTCAAATATTTACCCGATATTGAGGGTAAGAAACAAAGAATAGAAGATGAGCGTCACCATGCAATTGATGCAATGGTGGTTGGCGCTTGCTCTGAAAGCACTTTACAAAGGCTGACAAAAGCCATGCAACAGCAGGAAATTAACCATTTTTCCCCGCTTAAAGTTAGCAATTTTCCTCCACCTTGGGAAGGGTTTATTGAGCAAGTAAAACAAGCTTATGAAAATGCCCCCGTTGCAAGGTCTGAAAATAGGCGAGGACGAGGACAGGGACATAAGGAAACCGTTCGCAAAATAAGAGAAGAAGATGGACGACGTATTACTTATGAGAGAAAAGCGGTTAAGGATATAACCAAAAAAGAACTTGAACGAATAAAAGACCCTGAAAGAAATAAGGATATTTATGAAGCATTATTTGAGTGGATTGCCGCAGGAAAACCTGAAGATAATCCTCCAAGACGCAATAATGGTTTTGAAATAAAAAAGGTAACTATCCGTTCAGAAACAAATGCAACTACAGAGCGCTCAGGATTTGAGCTAAATGGCGGGCTTGTTGATAATGGCGATATGGTGCGCGTGGACGTGTTTGAAAAAGATAAAAAATTCTTCCTTGTGCCAATATATGTCCATCAGGTGGCGGATAAGAAACAATTTCCAAATCCACCCAATAGGGCAATATTAGGCAGAAAACCTGAAAAGGAATGGCTTGAAGTTGATGAAAATTATAATTTCAAATTTTCTCTTTATCCCTATTCTTATGTTGAAACAATTAATTCTGCGGGTGAGGTAAAAGAGGGATATTATAGAACAACAGATCGCAGTGGCGCAAAAATCTCCTTATCAAGACAATTAAGCCGTCAGCAAATGATTAGGGGTATTGGAGTTAAAACGCTACATTCTTTCAAAAAATATCACATTGATAGGCTTGGAAATAAAAATGAAATAAAATCTGAGGTAAGGACATGGCGTGGCGCGGTCTGCACATAAGCAAACCTGCCCATCTCTCGCTTGATAATGGGCGGATAAAAATAAAGCAATTTACAACAGAAGATGAGAGTGAAGAAGAAACAGGTGAGCCGCTATATTTTCCGCTTGAAGATGCGGCTTGGATTATTATTGATAATAATCGCTCAACCCTTTCAGCCCGCCTTATTGCCAGCGCGATGGAAAGTGGCACAATGATTATATTTTCAGATCAGCGCCATCACCCTTGCGGCATGGCGCTTGCTTTTCATCAGCATCATGAGCAAACAAGAATTATTCGCTTACAAATTGCCCTTTCAACCCCTTTTAAGAAAAATCTATGGCAAAGGATTGTTAGAGCAAAAATTATCAATCAGGCAAAAAACCTTGAAATGTTACAAATTAGTGAAGCAAAAACGCTTAAAAATATGATTAAATTTGTGCAATCTGGCGATGCAAAAAACACCGAAGCACGGGCAGCAAGATTTTATTGGACTAAAATATTTGATGATTTTTTACGCTCTGATGAAAATGATATTCGCAATGCTCTGCTCAATTATGGCTATGCCTGCGCAAGGGCGGTTATTGCCCGCTCTATTGTTGCAGTTGGCTTTATCCCCTCAATTGGTTTTCACCATGATGGACGCTTTAATGCTTTTAATCTGGTTGATGATTTGCTGGAGCCATTTCGTCCAATTGTTGATTGGGCGGTGATTGAACAATTACGCATCAGAGATAATTCACAAGAGCAAATGACAATTGAAGATAGGCGAGCAATGGCAGCCATTTTAACCCGTGATGTAGTGATTGATGGTGAGCAATTATCATTATTACACGCCAGTGAAAAAATGGCAGATAGTCTAAGACGGGCAGTAGAGGAGGGGGAGGCAAAGCTTATTCATTTCCCCAATGGGTGGTAAGATGAGTAGAGAAAGGGTAAGATTTATGTATTTATTTGTTATGTTTGATTTGCCTGTGGGGACAAAGGCAGAAAGAAAAGCCGCTAGTCAATTTCGCACCTTTCTAAAAAAAGATGGATATGATATGATGCAATTCTCAGTTTATTCACGCATTTGCCGTGGGCAAAATGCTGTGGAAAAACATATAAAGAGGCTAAAATCCATAGTTCCAACCAATGGTGGGATAAGGGTTTTGCAAATTACTGATAAACAATATGCACGCATGCTGATTCTGGCAGGAAAGCAGAAAAAACATGAAAAAACCGGAGCAGAACAGCTGGTTTTATTATAAAGAAATAGCAATTTCCCTTTATATTTCAAAAGGTTCGCCGTGGTCTACCCTAGCATAGGAAAATCGGTAGGGAAACCACGACGCTCGCCTGGCGCGAATGGTGGGGGAATGAACCCTAGCATAGGAAAATCGGTAGGGAAACCACGACCATCACGTCTAAAATTGAAAAATTAGAATTACCCTAGCATAGGAAAATCGGTAGGGAAACCACGACCCGCCCCCTACAATTAACATA
This sequence comes from Hyphomicrobiales bacterium, assembly GCA_015490455.1. GTDB lineage: Bacteria > Pseudomonadota > Alphaproteobacteria > Rhizobiales > Devosiaceae > S141-66. The sequence continues at coordinate 9,106 of WFXU01000054.1, read as the reverse complement.
AAAGAAAGGACCCTAGCATAGGAAAATCGGTAGGGAAACCACGACAGATGCTGTAGCACTCACCGCAATCTTAGAACCCTAGCATAGGAAAATCGGTAGGGAAACCACGACCTGGAAGGCCGGTTTCCCATACTAGGGCGTACCCTAGCATAGGAAAATCGGTAGGGAAACCACGACCATTTTCATTGGCTTTATGTATGTCGTGTAACCCTAGCATAGGAAAATCGGTAGGGAAACCACGACTTTGCCGTGAAGTTTAGCAAATGACTGCTCACCCTAGCATAGGAAAATCGGTAGGGAAACCACGACGGTCAACTGAGCTCTTAATTTAGGACTAGGACCCTAGCATAGGAAAATCGGTAGGGAAACCACGACGTTCAGTCTATTGCGGGCCAATCCAGGCTGAACCCTAGCATAGGAAAATCGGTAGGGAAACCACGACCGACCACGAGATAGCCTTAATCAATGGCGGACCCTAGCATAGGAAAATCGGTAGGGAAACCACGACGTTCTATCTTACGCATTGGAGGAAGACCTGACCCTAGCATAGGAAAATCGGTAGGGAAACCACGACAGGAGGCGCTAAAAGGTGTCATAAAAGAATACCCTAGCATAGGAAAATCGGTAGGGAAACCACGACTGCTCTTAATGTCGTTACTCTGGCTACTTCACCCTAGCATAGGAAAATCGGTAGGGAAACCACGACACTTTGGCAAACCATATGAAGATGCACTAGACCCTAGCATAGGAAAATCGGTAGGGAAACCACGACCTTAAGTGTTATTCTAATAATCATAATTGTACCCTAGCATAGGAAAATCGGTAGGGAAACCACGACAATTCATTCACTAAACGAATATTCTAATTTACCCTAGCATAGGAAAATCGGTAGGGAAACCACGACGGGCAGCTTGGCTTACCAGGCAAGATTTTCACCCTAGCATAGGAAAATCGGTAGGGAAACCACGACGATAACATTAGCTAGGTCGTTAAAGCAGAAACCCTAGCATAGGAAAATCGGTAGGGAAACCACGACTTGCTATTAAAGCTTTTGTCAGTGACAGTGACCCTAGCATAGGAAAATCGGTAGGGAAACCACGACCGCCTCTTACGATTAAAAGAAAAAGGAAAGACCCTAGCATAGGAAAATCGGTAGGGAAACCACGACTGCAGAAGCAAGCCTGCCAAAGAAGACTGAACCCTAGCATAGGAAAATCGGTAGGGAAACCACGACTGAACGCACATCGGAAGATATCGCAATGCAACCCTAGCATAGGAAAATCGGTAGGGAAACCACGACGCCAACGCCCTATCCCAAAGAGTGGATAAAACCCTAGCATAGGAAAATCGGTAGGGAAACCACGACCTACTATTTGCTTATAATTCCTCTCCAGCCACCCTAGCATAGGAAAATCGGTAGGGAAACCACGACCTTCAATTTGAATAGGTGAGCCGTCTTTGCACCCTAGCATAGGAAAATCGGTAGGGAAACCACGACAGGAGAACCGCTCGCGTGGCGCGAGTGGTGACCCTAGCATAGGAAAATCGGTAGGGAAACCACGACTTCTCTTTTGCTTAAATAGTTTAAGAACTTACCCTAGCATAGGAAAATCGGTAGGGAAACCACGACCAAAATAGCATTTTTGAGAATAGGTGATAAACCCTAGCATAGGAAAATCGGTAGGGAAACCACGACTAGGGGCGCCCGCCCCCCCAAAGCAGGACGACCCTAGCATAGGAAAATCGGTAGGGAAACCACGACAAAATGATCAGCTATTGGATCGGTGATTGGCCATCTTAAGTCTGGCTATCGGTAAACCGCGATTATTCCACCCACAGTCAGGGCGTTTGCTTCAAACCCACCCCAGCCGCCACCAACCGGCTATTGTCCCAATAAACGCGCTATAATATTATCCAGCTGTTCAAGCGATTTATAATTAATGGTTAATTTACCATGACTGCCCTTATCATCTATTTTTACCGCAAATCCAAGCGCATCAGAGAGGCGTTTTTCAAGGGCAATAGTATCGGCATCTTTTTGTTTGGACTGTGGCTGTGTATTTATTTCCCCCTTATTAGCCTGTTGCGACAATTTTTCGGCCTGACGCACGGAAAGCCCTTTGGCGACAATTTTTTTTGCCAATTTTAGTGGATTATCAGCACCTATTAATGTTCTGGCGTGTCCTGCGGTTAACTCCCCGCTGGCAATCATATTTCGCACTTCTGCTGGCAATTTTAACAGGCGTAAACTATTAGCAATATGGGAGCGACTTTTTCCTATAACTTGCGCCAAATCGGCTTGGGTATAGTTAAACTGTTCAATAAGTTGGGCATAACCCTTTGATTCCTCAATAGAATTTAGGTTTTCGCGTTGTATATTTTCAATTATTGCTAATTCAAGTGCCTCTTTATCATCAACCTGTTTAACAATGACCGGAACCTGGCTTAATCCAGCCCGTTGCGCAGCGCGCCAGCGTCGCTCACCTGCAATTATTTCATAAACATCCTTATTATCCTTATTTTGGCGCACTAAAAGCGGTTGCATAACCCCTTTTTCCTTTATGGAGGCGGCTAAATCCTCAAGCTGACTATCGTCAAAATCAACACGCGGATTAGCACGATTAGCAATTAATTGTTCTACCCCAATTTGCTTAATTCCCTCATATTGTCCGGATTCAACCCCTTCAATTGGAGAAATATCGCCAATTAAAGCGGCTAATCCCCGACCTAATCTTGCTGATTTATCATTCATATCTATCTATCCATATTAAGCTGCAGTTAAATTACGTTCGCGCTTTATTACCTCCGTTGCCAAGCGCAAATATGCTTGTGAGCCGGCACAACGTAGATCATATAATAGGGCTGGCTTACCATAAGAGGGAGCTTCTGAAAGCCTAACATTACGCGGAATTACGGTTTCATAAACTAAATTGCCAAGTTCCTTTCTTACATCTGCCAACACTTGCTGGCTAAGATTATTTCGCCCGTCAAACATTGTTACGACAATTCCCTGAATATATAAATTGGGATTTAGCGCGGTTCTTATTTGTTCTATTGTGCGCAATAATTGGCTAAGCCCTTCAAGCGCAAAAAACTCACATTGTAAGGGCACCAAAACCGCATCAGCCGCCGCTAGGGCATTAATGGTGAGTAAATTCAAAGAGGGCGGACAATCTATTAAAATATAGCTTATTGGCTTACCCTCAATTAATAATGAACTTGCCTGCTCTAAAGCCTCTCTTAGCCGATAAACCCTATCTGATTGATTTGCCAGACTAACCTCTAAGCCGGAAAGATCTGTGATAGAGGGTATAATTCCTACTTGCGGCACATCGCTAAGAATCATAGCTTCGCCCAGATTTGCTTCTCTTAGCAAAATTTCCAATGAAGAAATAGTTCTGCCCTGTCGAGCAATACCAAGTCCGGTAGAGGCATTTCCCTGTGGGTCTAGATCTATAATTAACACTCTTTCACCAACTGCGGCTAGGGCAGTAGCCAAATTTATTGTGGTTGTGGTTTTACCAACCCCCCCCTTTTGATTTGCTAAAGTTAAGATTCTTGGCTTCACCCTAAATCTCCGCAGATTCTAAAAATATTATTATATGCTAAATAATTTCCAATCAGACCTTACGGGCAATATTGCTAATTTCCAATATCACAGCACATTGATCCGTAGCCGAATTATTTATTATCACATTATATTGCCATTCGCTATTAGCTTTTGCGAGTTCTCCAGAATATTCTTTTCCCTTTAACAGAATCAGCTTAGTTTTATCTTGTAATTTGGGAAAAATTAAGTTCAATAATTCATTTAGCGGGGCTAGAGCGCGCGCAGTGATAATATCTGGCCTATTTTCTTCGCTAAATTCATAATTTTCTATTCGCGAATTGATAATTTGCATATTTAATTGTAATTTTCTTTTTACTGTGCGCAAAAAGGCGGTTTTTCTGCTATTTGCCTCAATCAGAGTAAATTTAATAGGTTTTTTTGCCAAAATTATTGCCAGAACAACTGCCGGAAACCCTCCTCCCGATCCTAAATCGGCAATATTTTTACTATTTTTATCAATATAGGGTAAAATTTGCAAACTATCTGCAACATGCCTGTGCCAATATTGTTGTAATGTTTCACGTGAAACAAGATTTTGCACTTTTTGCCATTTGCATAATATTTCATAAAAATTTTGTAAATCGCTAATTATCTCATCAAGCGGCCTGTCATAATCATAATTAATTATATTTAGCGCCTTTTCAGCCTCTTTTTGGTTTTTAATATTCTTGCTGCCCTGTAAAAATCTTCTGCCACCTTCACCACTCATAATATATATTATCTCTTTTTGCACCCATTTAGCTATTTTGCCCCTCAATATATTTATTATCCCCCCTTTGTTCATTACCGCGCTTAATTATGGCCAATAATAATGTAATAGTTGCTGGGGTTATTCCCTCAATAGATTGAGCTTGCGCCAAATTTCTTGGCTTAAAATTTATTAATTTTTGCTTATTTTCGGCAGATAGACCTTTTATTTTATTATAGTCCAACCATTCTGGAATTAATAAATTTTCTGCTCTTTTAACCGCTTCAATATCGCCCCTTTGTCGTTCAATATAAACAGAATAGCGAGCATCATAGGAAAGCTGTTCAAAAATATCCCTTTCAATCTTAGTCAATTCTGGCCAAAGAGAAAATAAATTTTCCTTTTCCACATTGGGATATGATAATAAATCATAAGCGGATCGTTTTATTCCGTCCTGATTTACTTCAATCCCTGCTTTTTTTGCTTCATTTGGAGTAATCTTCAGCTGTTGTAAAATTTTACGCCCCCGCTCTAATTTTTTTTCCCTTTGTAAAAATAATTCTGCCCTTTTTTTGCCAACGAGACCAAAATTAATGCCAATATTTGTCAAACGCTGATCTGCATTATCCGAACGCAAAAAAAGACGAAATTCCGCTCTGGAGGTAAACATTCTATAAGGTTCAGATACTCCCCTTAATACTAAATCATCAATCATTACGCCCAAATAGGAATTTGTCCTAGATAATTTTAATTGTTTTTCGCCCAAAATTTTAAGAGCAGCATTAGCGCCGGCAATTAAGCCTTGCGCTGCTGCTTCTTCATAGCCGGTTGTCCCATTTATCTGCCCTGCTAAAAATAAAAAATTTAATTTTTTTAATTCTAATATATGGGTTAATTCTCTTGGATCCACATAATCATATTCAATCGCATAACCAGCTTGCACAATTTTTACATTTTCTAAACCCGGTATTGTCCGTAAAAATTCCAGTTGAATATTTTGTGGCAAAGAGGTTGAAAGCCCATTTGGATAGATTAAATCACTATCCAGCCCTTCCGGCTCCAAAAATATTTGATGGCTGTCCCTATCGGCAAAACGCACAATTTTATCTTCAATAGAGGGACAATAGCGCGGCCCGCTAGAAGAAATCTGCCCCGAATAAATAGCACTTTTTTCAAGATTATTGGCAATTATTTGGTGAGTTTTCTTTGTTGTTTTGGAAATATAGCAAGCTAATTGTTGTAATTGAATTTTTTTGCTAAAAGAAGAAAAAAATCTTGTTGGAATTTCTCCTTCCTGCTTTTCCAGCAAGGAAAAATTTATGGTATTTTTATCAAGCCTTGCGGGGGTGCCAGTTTTTAATCTACCCAAATTTAATTTTAATTTTTTTAATCTCTTTGTGAGATTAAGCACTGGCTTTTCCCCAATCCTGCCAGCCGCAAATTGTTCTTTTCCGCGATGAATAATGCCGCGTAAAAAAGTTCCGGTGGTTAAAACAACAGATTTTCCGCCTATTTTTTCTCCATTACTAAGAACGACACCACAAATATTATTATTTTCTATAATTAAATCATCTACCTGCCCCTCAATAATTTCTAAATTTTTAATATTTTTAATGGCCGCCTGCATGTTAGATTTATATATTTTACGATCTATTTGCGCCCTTAGCCCCCTTACTGCCGGCCCCTTTCTTTTATTTAATTCCCTATATTGAATAGCGGCACTATCGGCAATTTTACCCATTAAACCATCAAGCGCGTCAATCTCATGCACTAAATGCCCCTTTCCCAGCCCGCCAATTGCTGGATTACATGACATTTCACCGATAGTGGCAAATTGGTGTGTAATTAGGGCGGTTTTTACGCCAATTCTGGCAGCCACCGCCGCCGCTTCACAGCCTGCATGCCCTCCACCAACAATAATTACTGCAAAATCACGCATTTTTCTAAAATTTCACAATCTAAATTGCATAATATATTCAATAATGTTTCACGTGAAACATTATTTTCCAACACAAAAATTAGCAAAAATATTTCCCAATATTTGCTCAGGATCTAATTCGCCAAGCAAACGCGAAAGAGAATCAGAAGCCAATTTAAGAGAGTGAGCTGCCAATTCCAATTCTTCCAGATTAGACCTAGCCCTTTTAAGCTCAGTAAGTGCAATTTTTATAGCATCCCTATCTCTTTGATGGGAAATAAATATTTCCCTATCGCTAATATTGGGCAGAGTTAAATATTTTTCGCTAATCAATTTTAATAATTTTTCAATTCCCAACCCGCTTTTTACCGAAATAGCAAATTCATCTTCCGGTAAATTTTTTACCAAATCAGCCTTTGTAGTTAAATAAATAATTGGTGCCTTTACCTCCAGTGAAGTCAATAGTTTTTTTGCCTTTTCCCTATCCTTCACCCTATCTATATTTATAGCGCTTAACCATAAAATTAAATCAGCCCTTTTTAATTGCTGCTCAGCCCGCCTAATTCCCTCATTTTCAGCCTCACTCTTACTTTTTCTAAATCCAGCCATGTCAATAAATTTTACTAATTGTGAATTTATATCCATTTCAACCTCGCGAACATCGCGAGTTGTTCCCTCTTCGGAACTAACAATTGCTAAATCAGACTTTGTTAACCTATTGATAAGACTTGATTTTCCAGCATTTACCGAACCCGCAAGAACAATTCTGAACCCCTCTCTTATAATTCTTCCCTCAGTAAATCCAGACAAAATATGCGTAAATTCAGAAATTAATTTATCAAGCGAAATATAAAAACTATCTGCTAATTCATCAATAATATCACCCTCATCAGAAAAATCTAACAAAGCTTCAATTTGTCCGCGTAAAAATAATAATTCCTCCCTCCAGGAAAGAATTTTTTTGGAAATAATTCCCGACATTCTTCCCAATGCCTGAACTCTTTGTGTTTCTGTCTCTGCCGCTAATAAATCGGCTAAACCTTCAGCCTCTATCAGATCTAATTTACCATTTTCAAAAGCGCGTAAAGTAAATTCACCTGCCTTTGCCAAACGAACATTAGTAAAACTTAAAACAGCATCCATAAGCGCCTTAATAACCGCTTTTGAGCCATGAAGATGAAATTCTAAACAATCCTCACCGGTAAAACTATTTGGCGCCGGGAAAAAGGCAATCAAACCTTTATCGATAAATTTATCAGCAAAATAAATTTCTCTTAAGACCAATTTTCTGGCTTTTGGAACAGAGTCAATCAATTTTTGCGCAATAAATTTAGCTTTTGCTCCAGAAATCCTGACTATCGCCACTCCCGCCGGCAAAGAGCCAGAAGAAAGAGCAATAATTGTGTCATTATTAGGCATAAATCACGTAATTTATATATATCTAAGTATTCATAGAATTAAAGAAATCGGCATTTGTCTTAGTTTGACGCAATTTATCAAGTAAAAATTCCATCGCATCAACCGTTCCCATCGGATTAAGAATACGACGCAATACATACATTTTTTTAAGAATATCACCATCAACCAATAATTCTTCCTTGCGCGTTCCGGATTTTGCCACATCAATAGCCGGAAAGACGCGCTTATCCGCAATTTTCCGGTCTAAAATAATTTCAGAATTGCCGGTTCCCTTAAATTCTTCAAAAATAACCTCATCCATTCGCGAACCAGTATCAATTAAGGCAGTAGAAATAATTGATAAAGAGCCCCCCTCTTCAATATTTCTGGCAGCGCCAAAAAATCTCTTTGGCCGCTGTAAAGCGTTCGCATCAACCCCGCCAGTTAAAACCTTACCTGAAGAGGGAACAACTGTATTATAAGCGCGCCCCAAACGAGTAATAGAGTCAAGTAAAATAACCACATCTCTTTTATGTTCAACCAGCCTTTTTGCCTTTTCAATAACCATTTCAGCAACCTGAACATGACGAATTGCAGGTTCATCAAAAGTGGAAGAAATAACCTCACCCTTCACAGATCTTTTCATATCGGTTACTTCTTCAGGCCTTTCATCTATCAATAAAACGATTAAATAACATTCAGGATGGTTTATGGCGATAGATTTAGCTATATTTTGCAATAAAACAGTCTTACCAGTTCTTGGAGGAGCAACAATTAACCCTCTTTGCCCCTTGCCGAGCGGCGCTACTAAATCTATAACGCGCGAACTAATATCTTTAATATCCCTATCGGTAATTTCCATCTTAAAACGTTCATTGGGATAAAGGGGAGTAAGATTATCAAAATTTATTTTATGACGTGAAGCATCCGGATCTTCAAAATTTATTGAATTTACTTTTAACAGAGCAAAATAACGCTCTCCATCACGCGGAGATCTAATTTGCCCCTCAATCGTGTCACCTGTGCGTAAGGCAAAACGTTTAATTTGTGAGGGGGAAACATAAATATCATCTGGGCCAGGTAAATAATTAGCATCTTGCGATCTTAAAAAGCCAAAGCCATCTGATAATATTTCAATAACCCCATCACCAATAATTTCAATATCTTTTTCGGCTAATTTTTTTAGAATTGTAAACATTAATTCTTGCTTGCGTAAGGTTGAAGCATTTTCAACTCCCACCTCTTCAGCAAAGGAAAGTAATTGTGCCGGATTTTTAGCTTTTAGCTCACTTAATTTCATAAATTACTCATGACAATGGAAGAAATATAGAATTAGGACGATTGAAGAACCTCATCTTACAATTAAATGAAAAAATTTTCAAGTCCACTAAATTAAGTTCAATAATATGAGATATCAAAGATAAATAATCCCAATAACAATAAATAAATAAATAAATTTATTATTTATATTATTATGGTGGTGGATTTAGAT
>WFXU01000053.1 GCA_015490455.1 Hyphomicrobiales bacterium | reverse complement strand
TAAATGAACTAGCCGATAATGAACATCCATTTCGTTTAGCAACTTCTCCTGCCCGATCTTACTTAAATAGCAGCTTTACAGAGACACCAACCAGCCAAAAACGCGAAGGAGAACCCAGCCTTCTTATCCATCCAGAAGATGCAAGGAAACTCAATATTTGTGATAATGATTTAGTGCTAATTGGGAATAGGCGTGGAGAGGTAATATTAGAGGCAAAAATTTTTGCCGGGCTGCAAAGAGGCGTTTTAATCGCTGAAAGTCTTCACCCCAATAGGGCGCATAAGAAAAATAAGGGAATAAATATGTTAACTAGTTCTGTTCCCATTCCACCATTTGGCGGCGCCGCTTTTCATGATTGTGCCGTTTGGATAAGGAAATATGAAGAATAGAATTATTCTAATCCCCTAAATTTGCACAACAATCCAGTGCGCACGACAACCACAATATGCACAATAGGCATTATCGCATCCAGTGAAGCAAAATCTTAATAAAAATGATTAGCCGTTAAGATTAACGATTAAAGATAAATAAAAAATCATCTTGCTTCAAAATAAAATTATTTGCTTATTAGATATAGAGTTATTTGACCCCAGAGCCTTAGGGATAAATATACCCTATAGTCTTCAGGTCCGCCGCAACTCCTGGTTTCTGTAGGGTGGGCCGGTTCGAAATTTATGCATTTAGCCTCTTCTATGCTATTTCGCTCCGGCCTTTATGCCGTCATTTTACCTGATACCCAGCGCTTTTTCCCAATAGTTACGCCAAATTTGGCCACAGAAGAGGGCTATTATTAGGAAGATTGCATATGAAACGCCAAAACTTACTTAATTTTAGCTTCCTTAAATTCAACATGTTTTTTTGCAACCGGATCATACTTTCTTTTGACCATTTTTTCGGTCATAGTGCGGGCATTTTTTTTGGTTACATAGTAAAATCCAGTATCAGCAGTTGAAACCAACTTAATTTTTACAGAACTTGCTTTTGCCATTATGAATCCTAACAAAAAAGCGCTGAAAGCGCGACCACTTTGCGCGCAAATTAGCCTTCTTTTATAAAATGTCAAGTAGTAGAATTAGCGTAAATTATTCGCTTGCCCAAATATTATTTTCTTTTTCCTCTTTTTCTCCCGCTATAACGCCTTTTATGGCTATATTTTGCTCTTTTGGATATTTTGTTGAGCGGTTTAACTATTTCCCCTTTAGAAATAATTTCAAAACGCATATCGCCTTGCAATTCAGAAACTTCAACTAGCCTTACAATAATTTCATCGCCAAGCCTAAAGCGTTCCCCGCTTTTTTCACCAATCAGAGATTGTTCTTCCTCAATATAATGATAATAATCATCACCAATAGTAGAAGCTCTGACAAAACCATCAGCCCCAGTCTCATTAAGTCGCACAAAAAGGCCGGCATTAGTGACGCCAGAAATTCTTCCCTTAAATGTGGCATTAATTTTATCAGACATAAAAATAGCGATTAATCTATCATTAGTTTCGCGCTCTGCTGCCATAGCGCGCCTTTCAGTGAAGGAGAGATGCTGGCCAATCTGCGCCATTCTTTCTATATCCAACTTGCTTATTCCGTCTTTTCCCAACTTAAGCGCGCTAATTAACAGGCGATGAATTATTAAATCAGAATAGCGCCTTATGGGGGAGGTGAAATGCGCATATTTTGCCAGATTAAGACCAAAATGACCAATATTTATCGGAGAATATTCGGCTTGAGATTGTGAGCGTAAAACCATTTCACTAACTTGCTCGCTAATATCGCTTTGCTTAGCCTTTTTTAGTGTTTGATTAAAATGTTCAACCCTAATGGCCTCGCTCTTTAAGAAGGGCAGTTTAAGTGATGATAAAAATTCGCGTAAAGCAACTAATTTTTCTTCACCCGGCCTATCATGCACGCGATAGAGTAGGGTGCTTTTTTGTTCTTCAAGAGTTTGTGCCGCGCAAACATTAGCACTTATCATAATTTCTTCAATTAATTTATGCGCTTCAAGACGAGGAGGAACAAAAACACGTCTGACCAAACCATTTTTATCCAGTTCAATTTTTCTTTCCGGCAAATCCAATTCAAGCGGAGAGCGTTTTTTCTTCTCCAACAATAATAAATTATAGGCACGCCATAATGGTTTTAATATATTATTGATAATATTTTTATCTAACCCACTAAATGAACCATCAATTGCATTTTGCGCTTGCTGATAAGAAAGTTTTGCAACCGACCTTATTATTACGCGATGAAATGAATGAGATATTTTCTGTCCATATTTATTTATAATTATTTTTAAGCCAATTGCGGCTCTTTGCTCATTTTCAACTAAGGAACATAAATTATTAGATATTTTTTCGGGCAGCATTGGCACTACCCTATCTGGAAAATAAACAGAATTGCCGCGTAAATAAGCCTCTTTATCAATTGACGAACCTGATTTAACATAAAATGCAACATCGGCAATTGCGACATATATAATATAGCCGCCTTTATTTTCTTCACTCTCATCTATTTTTGCGAAAACTGCATCATCATGATCTTTTGCGTCTTTAGGATCTATTGTAACAAAGGGAATATCACGCCAATCTTCTCTATTATCCATAGTTTGAGATGTTAATTTTTCTGCTTCTTTTATAACCGAATCGGGAAAAATATGCGGAATTTCGTGATTATAAATTGCGATTAAAGAAATAGCGCCTTCAGAGCGCGGATTACCAATAATTTTACTAATTTTTGCCCTTTTTTCCCTTAAACCTACCTTACCAGTCAGTTCAACCTCGACAAGGTCGCCATCCCTTGCCTCTAAATTATTAATAATTTCTATTTCCCTTTGCTTACGCATTATTGGCGATAAAAAACTTTGCCCATTTCTTATGCGCACAATGCCAATTTGTTTGCCCTTTATTTTGGGCAAAATTTTCATCACTTTAGCAATATATTGGTTATTTTCTGTGTCATAGCTTATCTTGGCCAAAATATTATCGCCCGGGGCAGGGGCGGGTGAAGAATGACGTGAAGATAAAGGGTTTTTGATTATAATTTCTGGGCGCGCGGATAATTCCTCATTCCAGTTAAGGGGAAAAGCAAGCATATTTTCCGGATCAGCATCAATGGGAATTGTTAGAACGGTTATTGAGGGAAGATAGTTTTTATTTTTACTTAGTGAGTTTTTTAGCAATCCCTCTTTCCTCATCTCACGCAATAATTGCTTAAATGGAAAACGCATTTTTCCCTTAATATTAAATGCGCGCATTAAATCGCGTTTTCCTTCAATGGATTTATCGCTTTCTAAAACTGCCAAGATCTGTTCTTTTGTTGGAAGAGAACTATTCTCTTTTGCTAAATTTTTTGCCATTCTAACTTTACTTGCTGCTTCTCTTATTTTGTTTTTGTGCTTTTCTCTTTTTTGTGCTTTTAGAAGCGGATTTTTCATCAATTAACTTAATTGCCTGCTCTAAACTCACTTCTTCAATATTCATAGTTTTTGGCAAGGTAGCATTAATTTTTTCATATTTGACATAGGGGCCATAGCGCCCATTGCAAAGGTTTATAATGCCACCCTTGGGATGTTCTCCAAGTTCTTTTATTATGGTTGAACTGCGCCCCCCTTTATTAGCAGCTTTTTGCGCTAATAAATCCACAGCCCGATTGAGCCCAATAGAAAAAACTTCATCTATATCGCCCAAATTAACATAAATATTATTATGATTAATAAAGGGGCCATAACGACCAAGACCTGCTAAAATTATTTTTCCATCATCGGGATGTTTACCAATTTCACGCGGCAGAGAAAGCAATTTTAATGCTTTTTCCAGATCCACTTGTTCAGGATCCCAATTTTTAGGAATAGAAACGCGTTTTGCTTCTTTACCATTACCTTTTTCAATATAGGGACCAAAGCGACCGGTTTTTTTGCAAATTATTTCTCCACTATCAGGATCTATCCCCAATTGGTTGTTTTCTACATTATTATCTGGTTTTACCCCGTTTACGCCAGCAGAAAGTTGAGCTGTATAGTTGCAGCTAGGATAGTTTGAGCAACCAATAAAGGCACCAAATTTACCAACCTTAAGCGATAATTTACCACCATTACAATCCGGGCAAGAGCGAACATCTTTGCCATCTTTATTTTGCGGGAAAAAATGCGGGCCAAGAATTTCATTTAGGGCATCAAGCACTTCGCTAACACGTAAATCCTTAATTTCTTCAGTATGAGAAGAAAAATCCTGCCAGAATTTACTTAAAAGCCGTTTATATTCTAATTGCCCGGCTGCAATATCATCTAATTGTTTTTCTAAATCAGCAGTAAAATCAAAGGCCACATATTTAGTGAAAAAACTTTCTAAAAATGCTGTAACCAATCTACCTCTATCTTCGGGGATAAGAGATTTTTTTTCTAAACGAACATAATTTCTATCCCGCAAAACCGAAATGGTTGAAGCATAAGTTGATGGACGTCCAATACCCAATTCCTCCATTTTTTTAATTAGGCCAGCCTCACTATAGCGGGGGGGAGGGGTGGTAAAATTTTGCTCAATTGTGCATTTTTCTAATTTAGGCCTATCTCCCTTTTTAAGGGGTGGTAGTTGTTTTTCTCGCTCTTTTTCATCTAAACCTTCATTTACGCCAATTAGCGCAAGATGACCAGGAAAACTAACCACTGAACCAACAGCGCGTAATATGATATTTTTGCTGCTGTTCACTAATTTTATATTAGCGCTAGTCCTATCAATTATTGCCTCGCGCATTTGACTAGCCATAGTGCGCTTCCAAATAAGCCGATATAATTTTAATTGTGTCTCATCTATATTTCTTAATTGATCGGGATGGCGCAAAAGATTTGTTGGGCGGATTGCCTCATGCGCTTCTTGTGCATTTTTTGCTTTACTTTGAAAAATTCTGGCACTTTTTGGTAAATATTCGCTACCAAATTCCTTTTTTATGGCTTCACGCGTCTGCTCTAATGCTGCCGGGTCAATAGTTAGCGCATCGGTTCGCATATAGGTTATAAGCCCGACTATTTCCCCGCCAATATTAACACCTTCATATAGTTTTTGTGCGATTTGCATGGTTTTACTAGGAGAAAAACCCAATTTGCTTGAGGCTTCCTGCTGTAAAGAGGAGGTGGTAAAGGGGGGAGGGGGGTTACGCTTTATCGGCTTTTTTTCAATTTGTTCAATAATAAATTCGCCTCCGCTGATCGCCTCCCTTATTTCTTCTGCCTGCTGCTCATTTTTGACAAATAATTTATCAGCCTTTTTACCATTAACCAGATAAAGGCGAGCATTAAAGGAGCGTCCATTCTGGTTTAATATTGTATCAACATTCCAATATTGGACCGGAACAAATTTTTCTATTTCCATCTCACGATCGCAAACCAAACGCAAAGCCACCGATTGCACACGCCCGGCCGAACGTGAGCCGGGTAATTTGCGCCATAAAATCGGAGAAAGGGTAAAACCAACCAAATAATCCAGCGCCCGCCGTGCTAAATAAGCATCAACCAGCTTTTTATCTATCTGGCGCGGATTTTTCATCGCCTCAAGCACAGATTTTTTTGTTATTGAGTTAAAAACAACGCGTGAGATTTTTTTATCTTTAAGCGCTTTCCTTTTATTTAGCACATCAAGAACATGCCAGCTTATCGCTTCTCCCTCGCGGTCAGGGTCTGTTGCCAAAATTAATTCATCTGCCTGCTTTAAGGTATTTGCAATTTGGCTAACTCTTTTTCGTGCCGCACTATTCATTTCCCAGTGCATAATAAAATCTTCTTCGGGTAAAACCGAGCCATCTTTAGAGGGTAAATCACGAATATGCCCAAAGCTGGCTATTACTTCATAATCGTTTCCCAGATATTTTTTTATTGTTTTTGCTTTTGCCGGGCTTTCAACGATGACAAGTTTCATTTATTTTCTCCAAGCCGTTATGTGCAATTTTAATCTCACCTGTAAATTAGCGAAAGGCTTATTTCCATATTTCTGGCAAGATGCTTATTCGTCATTTTACTTTCAATCAAGCAGAATATTGCTATTTTAACGAGACTAACTGCCCGCTCGCCCATTCAATCCGCCCCTCAATATCTAATTCTAGTAAAATTATTTGCACTAAATCGGCCGAAAATTTTGTCTGTTGAATTAACTCATCTACTGCAATTGGGGTCGGGCTAAGCGCCTTAAGAACTATGTTTTTTTCTTTTTCTCCGGCTAATTCAATTTTGCTCTTGCTCATATCTTTATCCGGCAAATTTGTTACTAATTCAGCGCCACACTGTGTAAAAAAATAATTTTCATCTTCTTCAAAAAGCCGCTTATTATTCAGTGGATTATTTTCCAGCTGTTCAACTATATCTTTGGCTGAACTAACTAAAATTGCCCCCTGTTTTATCAAATGATTGGCTCCGGTTGAGCGACTATCAAGGGGAGAACCGGGAACAGCAAATATTTCTCTATCATGCTCAAGCGCAAATTTAGCAGTAATGAGCGAGCCCGATCTTTTAGCCGCTTCAACAACTAAAACCGCCTGTGAAATTCCAGAAATTATGCGGTTTCGGCGGGGAAAATCCTTTGCTCTGGGTTCATGGCCAAGCGGCATTTCTGAAATTAGGGCTCCACCATTTTCAACAATTTTTGCTGCCAAATCTACATTTTCTATGGGATAAATATAATCAATTCCACCGGCTAAAATTGCAACTGTGCCCTTTTTTAAGCTCGCTTGATGACTTACACTGTCAATACCGCGCGCAAGGCCAGAAATAATAATATATCCCATTTCGCTTAATTCGCTAGCAATAAGCGAAACTATTCTCCTGCCGGCAGCAGAAGCATTTCTCCCGCCAACTATTGCGATAGTTTTTGTATAATTTATATTTTCACCACCCAATATGGTTAGAATAGGGGGTGAGGAGTGAATATATTTTAGCAATGGCGGATATTGTTCATCAAATGCACAAATAAATCTGGACCCCATCTGTTTAACTTTGGCAATTTCATCTTCTATTTCGCTTTTTGTTGGTGGTTTTAGGAGGGTTTTATTCCTCGTATTTTGTGCCAAATATGGTAAAGCCTCAAGAGCATTAGCAGCAGAGCCAAAGCGATTTATTAATTTACGAAAAGTTGCTGGCCCTATATTTTCGGTGCGATAAAGCCTAAGCCAATCAAATCTTTGCCGCTCTAATATTTCTTCATGACTTAATTTAGATGCACCATTATCTTCCTGTTTGGAAAATGGAGGCAACACCGGCATGTTAATTTTCACCAATTTTAGGTTCAGTTCCCGCTGCTAATCGTTTAATATTATCCCAATGTTTGTAGAATAATAAAATGGTAATTAATAGCGCCATAATCATCATGAAAAAATTCCCAAACATAAAGGATAAATATGGGGCAGCGGCGGCCATAGTCAAAGCAGAAAGAGAAGAAAAACGGAAAAATAGTGCAAAAAACACCCAAATAGCGCACATAATCAGCCCCACAATTGGGTTTAAGGCCAGCATAACCCCAATATAGGTGGCAACTCCTTTGCCTCCCTTAAATCGCAGCCAAATAGGGAAAATATGTCCTAAAAAAGCGCCAAAACCGGCAAATAAAAGCACATAGGGTTGCTGTATGAAATAGCCAACAATTATTACAGCTACAGCACCCTTGCCCATATCTGCCAGCAATGTCGCCAGAGCCAACCATTTATGCCCGGTTCTTAAAACATTAGTTGCCCCAATATTTCCCGAGCCAATTTTTCTTATATCATCAAGACCGGCAAAATGCGTGAATAATAAACCAAAGGGGATTGAGCCAAGCCCATAACCAATAATTAAAGCTGCTAGAAAACTTAAATACATATGATTATCTTTCAGTTAGAGCAAAAACTTCTTTTCCACCAACAAATGTTTTAATAATTTTACCACTCATCTTAGCTCTTTCAAATATTGTATTGCGAGAGCGTGAGAGCAACTCATTTTCTTTTACTACCCAGGGATAGTCAATATCAAATAAAATAATATCAGCCCTTGTGCCAATTTCCAATTTTCCCAAATTCAGCCCCAGTAATTTTGCTGGATTAGTGCTTAATGCGCGTAAAATCGTTTTTAATTCCACCTCACCACTATGAACCAGTCTTAAAGCAGCCGCTAACAATGTTTCTAAGCCAATGGCACCATTTGCCGCTTGCGCAAAGGGCACTCTTTTGCCTTCAACATCTTGTGGGTCATGATCGGAGTGAATAATATCTATTATTCCTTCCTTTAGGGCACTAATTAATGCCTTTCTATCTTTTTCGCTCCGCAAAGGGGGCGAAAGTTTGAAAAAGGTTCTATAAGAACCAATATCATTTTCATTAAGCGAAAGATTATTAATTGATACACCACAAGAAATATTGTTATTTCTCTCTTTATGACGCCGCATAATCTCAACAGAAGCGGCACAAGAAATTTGTGCCCCGTGATAGCGAACACCGCTAAGAGCAGCCAATTGCAAATCGCGCTCTAAGGGAATTGTTTCAGCTTCATAGGGGATTGGTTTTAAGCCAAGCCCCGTTGCCATAAGCCCGGCATGCATATGACCTGTTCCAAGTTCAGGGTCATTTAGATGGTTTATAATTGGCATATTAAAATTTGCCGCATATGTAAAAGCGGTTTTTAGGAGTGCGCTAGAGCTAACAGAATTTCTGCCATCGGTAAAACAAACAGCGCCAGCCTGCTTTAATAAGCCATATTCGCTTATTTCTTTCCCCCTTAAACCTTTGGTCATGGCGGCGGCCGGCAAAATATTTATTTTGGCGGTGGCATTAGCGCGCCTGATAATAAAATCAACTAATGCTGCATCATCTATTACCGGCAATGTATCGGGCATGGTAACAAATGTGGTTACCCCCCCAGCTGCTGCCGCCATAGAAGCACTAGCTAAAGTTTCGCGAAATTCGTGTCCTGGCTCACCCGTAAAAACACGAATATCAATAAGGCCGGGCGCCAAAATAAGCCCTTTTGCATCTATAATTTTAATATTTTCTGTAATTAAAGGTTCCTTATTGATAAAAATATCAGCTATTTTACCGTTTCTTACCAATAAAGATCCTTCATCATCTAATTCACTATTTGGATCTATAATTCTGGCATTTTTAATCAATAAATCATTACTCATTTGGCTGGCTCCGCTTTTTCGCCGGCCAGAAAATCTAAGACAGCCATTCTAACCGCAACACCCATTTCTACCTGCTCATTTATGACCGATTGCGTGCCATCAGCAACCAAAGGATCAATCTCAACCCCACGATTTATTGGTCCCGGATGCATGACAATAGCATCTGGCTTTGCCAGTTTTAACCGCTCCTGATCTAATCCGTAAAAATGGTAATATTCACGCATAGAAGGGACAAGTTTACCGCTTATTCTCTCTTGTTGTAGGCGCAGCATCATAATAACATCAACCTGCTTTAATCCTTCATCCATATCGGTAAAAACTTCGGAACATAATTTTTCAATTCCCGTTGGTAAAAGGGTGCGAGGGGCTATTATTCTTGTTCTGACATTCATTAAGTTGAGCAATAAAAGATTAGAGCGAGCAACGCGAGAATGGGCAATATCGCCACAAATCGCCACAGTTAGACCATTTAAGCGCTTTTTATGCCGTCTTATTGTAAGCGCATCCAGCAAAGCCTGAGTGGGATGTTCATGTATGCCATCGCCGGCATTTACAACCGAGCAGCCAACTTTTTGACTTAATAATTCTACCGCCCCCGCCTCAGAATGACGCACCACAATAATGTCTGGGCGCATGGCATTTAATGTTGCCGCCGTATCAATTAAAGTTTCACCCTTATTTAGTGAAGAAGTTTTAACCGACATATTAACAACTAAAGCACCAAGCCTTTTGCCAGCTATTTCAAAACTTGATTGAGTTCGCGTGGAATTTTCAAAAAATAAATTTATTTGCGTTTTTCCGGTTAAAGAGGGGAATATTTTTTGTGGCTGACGAGAAATGGCAATCATTTCTTCTGCCCGATCAAGCAAATTTATTATCTCAACCTGATTAAGCTGAGCAATTCCCAATAAATCCTTATGCTGAAAAAACGAATTTTTAGGGGGCTTGGCCTTATTATTTTTTGAATTTTCATCAATATGAAAATTATCTGACATTAAACTTCCCACATATTTAACCTTTAGTGGTTTAGCCCAGAAGAATTTATCTGCCAAGATGGAAACTAACTAAAAAATAATTATTAACCGGCAAATTGCATGGCAAGCCAAATAATAATTGGCAAAGTTACAAATGAAAACAGCACTTGCGCACTGGAAGTAGCAGCATAAAGTTCGGCATCACCTCCCATTGCGCGCGCCAAAATATAGCCATTAACCGCAGTTGGAACTGAAGCGGCAATAATCAGAATAATAAATTCATCTGCATTGACAGAAAAAATATTTGCAACAATAAAGGCGAAAATCGGCGTAAGAATAAGGCGAATAAAGGAAGCAAAAAACACTTCCTTTCCAGAAGATTTAATAGCTTTCCAGCTTATGGCAGCACCCATTGCCAATAATGACATGCCAAGAGCAGCCCGCCCCAATAGATCTAATGTTGAATAAATAGGCTTTGGAAGCACAAAATTGCTAACATTAATAATTATCCCGAAAAAAATACCAATAATTAGCGGATTTTTTATTATGGTTATCAAAATTTTAGTAGGTGAGGGGGTCTGTTTGCTTGCATAGCTGGCCAGCACCCAAATATTTACCACATTTATAAAAGGAACAATGACAATAAAAGCTATTGCTAAAATAGCTAAGCCCTGCGTACCAAACAAATCTTCAACAATGGCAAAGGCTATAAATCCGTGCCAGCGAGTTGAGGTTTGAAATATTGTTGTAAAAGCGGGGTTATCTACATTCCAGATTTTCTTTAATGGAACGCGGCTTAGCCAGGTTAAAAGACAGATGGCAATAATTACTATAAATAAGGAAATAGCAAAGGGAAGTAATTTACCAAATGAAATATTTGCATCAGCAAGAGTGGTGATAAGTAAAGAGGGAAATAATAAATAAAAGCAAATTAATTCTACCGAGCGCCATTGCTCAATCGGTATTAGGGCAGATTTTCTTAAAATAAAACCCAAAGCAATGAGTGAAAAAATTGGTGCTAGTGAATTAAAGGCAGTTAACATAGATAATCGCTTTATTTTTTAATTCTTGTCGGATTAGTTTATTGTCAAGCCGGCCAATACAAAAGTCAAATATTCTTTTTATTCCAGTGGCCAATAGCAAGGATAGTTATATTATTAAAACGGCAATATTAGGATAAATAGAATATATAAAAGCACTAATTTACATCGATAAAAGTTCCATAATATATATTATGCGAACGAACTATTTAACATATACCCATATTTATAATGATTTGTCCGCCCTATTATGATGGTTTAATCGCTCTATTTGTAATAATTTATCTATATGGCTTTCAATTATTCCAATAATTTTATTGCCTTCAAATCTCATCTTACTTATGAGTCAGTATAAATAACAGATTGAAGACCAGCATGACTATTTATTTCATAGGAGCCGGCCCGGGCGCAGCAGATCTTATTACCGTTAGAGGGCAAAATTTACTTAAATCCTGTCCCATTTGCCTTTATGCAGGCTCGCTCGTGCCAGAAGAACTAATAAAAATAGCACCCAAAAATGCAACATTAATTAATAGCGCCCCGCTTAACCTTGAGCAAATTATTAAAATAATGGTTGAGGCAGATAAAAGAGGAGAAAATCTTGCGCGGCTCCATTCAGGAGACCCCTCTATTTATGGTGCAATAGGCGAACAAATACGCCGCTTAAAAGAGCTAAATATTGCTTATGAAATTGTACCCGGAGTGCCCTCTTTTGCCGCTGTTGCAGCTAAAATTGGCACTGAATTAACATTACCAAATATTAGTCAAACTATTATTCTTACACGCACTCAAGGCAAGGCTTCTTTAATGCCTGAAACGGAAAAATTAGAGATTTTAGCCAGAAGCAAAGCAACTTTGGCAATTCATCTCTCAATTCGTAATCTTAAATATATAAGAGAAACATTAGCGCCTCACTATGGTAATGATTGTCCGACAATTATTGCCTATCGGGCAACATGGAAGGATGAAAAATATATTTTTACTACGTTAGAGAATATGCAGGCAGAAGTTCGAAAAGCCAAAATTACCCGCTCCGCCCTAATTTTTGTCGGGAAAATATTTGCAGAAAATAATTTTCCCAATAGCGCCCTTTATGATGCGAATTTTGCTCATATTTTACGTAATAAAGGCAAGAAAAACCGCTAATATCTTCTAAATTAACCATCTTCATTAAATTATTTAATTTTCGATAATTTTAAGCCATTCCTGTTCATTCATTATTTTAATGCCCAATTGTTTGGCCCTTTTTAGCTTGGAGCCGGCATTTTCTCCCGCCACCACAAGATCTGTCTTAGATGAAACGGAATTGGAAACTTTTGCTCCCATTCTTTCGGCCATCGCTTTTGCTTCCGCCCTTGTTATTTTTTCTAAACTGCCGGTAAATACTACGGTCTTAGAGCTTATTTCGCTGTTTTTTATTTCGCTAATTGAATATGGTTTAATATCTAAATATTTCAGTAAATCTGCTAAAACTTCCTGATTTTTTTTGTTACTAAAAAAATCAACCAAAGATTCAACAATCACTTCGCCAATTCCATCTATTGATAAAAGTTGCTCTTTTGCCTGTTCATCTCCCTTAATAATTCTAAAAATTGCGCTTTCAAAATTTGCAAAATTACCATAAAACCGCGCTAATAATTTAGCGTTGCTTTCGCCAATATGGCGAATTCCCAATGCATAGATAAAATTATCCAGCTCAACCGAGCGTGAATTTTTTATCGCCAAAAATAATTTATTGGCGGATTTTTCTCCATATCCCGCTCTTTCCCTTAAAGGAGTGCGACTTTGCTCATCGCGCTCTTTGAGCCGATAAATATCGGCAGGGGTTAAAATAAGCCCTTCTTTATGAAATTGTTCAATTTGCTTTTCTCCCAGCCCTTCAATATTCATTCCCTTTTTGGATACAAAATGTTTAAGCCTTTCAACCACTTGTGCTGGGCAAAATAGCCCTGCCGGACAACGCCAAATCGCCCCAAATTCACCGCTTTCATCAATATCTCTAACCGCTTTTGAACCACAAACGGGGCATTTATGAGGAAAACTAAACTGTTTGGCATCTTTTGGGCGATGTTTTATCAACACCTTAACAATTTGCGGAATAACATCCCCTGCCCTTTGCACCACAACATAATCGCCAACGCGAATATCTTTACGCTTTATCTCATCTTCATTATGTAAAGTTGCATTTCTTATCACCACCCCCCCAACAGTTACCGGCTTAAGGCGGGCAACGGGGGTCAGAGCACCAGTTCGCCCAACCTGAATATCTATTTTCTCTATTTTTGTAATTGCCTTTTCGGCCGGAAATTTATGCGCTATTGCCCATCTTGGCTTAGAAGAATCAGCACCCATTCTTTGCTGCAAATCAAGCCTATTAATCTTATAAACCACCCCATCTATATCATAGCCCAAATTCGCTCTTTTTTCCTCTATCAAATGATAATGGGCAAGCATTTCTTCAACCGAAGAAGCGCAAATTGTAAGTTCATTTACCCGAAAACCCCATTTTTTGAATTTTTCTAGCGCCTCAATTTGCGTCTTAGCAAAAGAAGAAGATATATAACCCCACGCATAGGCAAAGAATTTTAATTTTCGGCTGGCGGTAATTTTAGGGTCTAATTGCCGTAAAGAACCTGCGGCTAAATTGCGTGGATTAACATAAATCTGCCCCCCTTCCCTTCTGGCCTTCTCATTAAGCCTTTCAAATTCTTTATGCTCCATATAGACTTCGCCACGCACCTCTATTATTTTTGGATAATCTTCCCCCTTTAGCCGTTTTGGAATATCCTTAATCACCATAATATTAGCGGTAATATCTTCACCAATTTCACCATCTCCCCTAGTGCTAGCCTGCACTAAATGGCCATTTTCATATTTTATAGAGGCGGAGATACCATCAATTTTAGGCTCAACACTAAAGGTGAGCTGTAAATTTTTTTCATGTCTAAAAAATTTTTTCGCCCTATCAACAAAGTCAATCACATCTCTTTGAGTAAAGGCGTTCCCCAAAGAAAGCATTGGCACAATATGAGTTATTTTTGCAAAAGGTGAAGTTGGGGTTACGCCAACTTTTTCGCTTAAACTATCCGCTCTTTTTAGTTGGGGGAAAAATTTTTCTATTTTTTGATATTCTTGCTTATATTTATCATATTCAGCATCGCTAATATCCGGATTATCTCTGTTATAATAGGCTTCATCAGCCTTCTTTATTATCTCATGCAGCCTGTCTAACTCTTTTTTGGCCTTTTGTTCGCTCCAATTTGCAATTTGTTCATCCATTATTCGCCCTCAGCTAAAAGGCGCATGGCCGCAGCTCTTGCTTCTTTAGAAATTTTAGCACCTGCTAACATGCGCGCTACCTCTTCGCGCCGCATATTATCGTCTAAATATTTGACTGTAATTTTATTCTCTTTTCCCTCATTACTGGAATGTTTTTCAATTAAAAAATGATTTTTTGCCCGAGCTGCTATTTGTGGAGCGTGGGTAATTGATATTAGCTGCATATTGTTGGCCAGACGTTTTAATCTTCTGCCAATGGCGTCAGCTACCGCCCCACCAACTCCCGCGTCAATTTCATCAAATATTAAAACTGGGGCGGAGCCTTTTTCGGCCAAAACAACTTTTAGTGCCAAAAGAAATCTGGATAATTCTCCGCCCGAAGCTACCTTTATCAGAGGACCAATATTAGTATCCGGATTTGTTTGCACTTCAAAACTAATTTTATCAAAGCCGTTTTTACTGATTAAATTTTCATCTATCTGTTGAACAATATGAAATTTTGCAGCTCCTAATTTGAGATCTGGCAATTCTTTTTCCAGCGATTTTTTTAATTTTTCTGCTCCCCTCTTACGCCCTTTGCTAAGCTCTAATGCTTTTTCTAAATATGCATTTTTAGCTATTTTTTCCTTCTCCATTAAATTAGCCAATTTATTTTCATCACGTTCAAAATTAGCTAATTCAATTTTATATTTTTGCAAAATTTCCGGCAATTTATCACAATTTACATTATGTTTTCTGGCCTGCTCCCTTAGTGCGAATAATCTTTCTTCAATAATTTCAAGTTCATTTATATCAAATTCTATATTATTTTTTAATTTTTCAACTTCAGCACTTAATTTATCCAGCTCCAATAATGAACTATCTAAATATTTGACAATGGGGGCAAATAACTCTGCTTCATCGGATTTTCTTGCTATTTTTCGCATCAAAGAGGCTAAAATGGGTGCCGGAGCATTTATACCATGTAAAATTTCATCAATTTCTTTAATTTGCTCGGTTGATTTTTCAAGCTGCATAAAATAGCGCCTTTTATTGCTTAACTCCTCCTCTTCCCCAATTTTTATATTAAGTTCACTAAGTTCCTGAATAACATGTTTGGCATATTCTTCTTCCTGCTTAAATTTATCCAATTTTCTTTTTTGCTCATCAATTTCTGCTTCAATTTCTTTCAGCAAAGAATATTTTTGTGCTACTTCATTTGCCAGATCTGTAAGGTCTGCAAAATTATCAAGCGCTTGGCGATGTGTTGACGAATCAATTAAAGCCCTATCATCATGCTGGCCATGAATTTCAACTAGGTGTGAGCCAATTTTACGCAAAAAAGAAGCCGAAACCGGCTCTCCATTTATAAAAGCGCGGGTACGCCCATCAGCATATTGAATGCGCTTGAGAATGAGATTCTCTTCTACGCTAATTCCCATATCCCTTAATAGAGAAAAAATTTGCTGCTCGGCCAAAATATTAAATTCGGCTATAACAGAGCCGCTTTCCTGCCCCTTACGCACTAAGGAAGCATCGCCCCTGCCCCCAAGCGCTAAAGATAAAGCGTCCAGTAAAATTGATTTTCCTGCCCCCGTTTCGCCCGTGAGCACACTGAGTCCGTTGAATAATTCCAACTCAATTTGGTCAATTAAAACAATATTTTTAATCGTAAGCGCACTAAGCATAAATATTAATTAGCAAGAAAAAATTCTAACTACCAGATGTTTGCTTAAATAAATTTTCATCCATCATTTTTGGCGTTACGCCTTGTTGTTGCAGTAAATTATAGGCCGATTCATACCATTGGCTAGCAGAATAATTGTGCCCCAAAACCGCCGCTGCCGTGCGCGCTTCATTTATCAAGCCCAAAGCAAGATAGGTTTCAACCAAACGATAAAGCGCTTCTTCAATATGAGTTGAGGTTTGATATTTATCAACCACAACCCGAAAGCGATTAAGAGCGGCGCTATATTCCTTATTACCTAAATAATATCGGCCAACCGACATTTCCTTGCCAGCCAACTGGTCATTAGCAACACGAATACTTTTTTTAGCCTCCTCAACATATTTTGACTTAGGATAGCCGGCGATGAGCATTTGTAATGTATCAATAGCATCCTGCGCTAATTGCTGGTCGCGGGTAATATCCTTAATTTGTGCATAATAAGAATTACCCTTTAGATAAAGAATATAGGGAACTTCTTTTGAGTTTGGATAGAGTGCCAAATAGCGATCAGCTGCTAAAATTGCATCATTATAGCGGCCAATACGAAAATTCGCATAAACGGTCATTAATTTTGCTTTTTCAGCATATTCAGACGTTGGATGCTGGCGCTCTAATTTAGCAAGAGTTTTCAGCGCTGTTTGGAAATATTGCCTATCCATATCATCAAGTGCACTCTGATATAGAACATCGGGGGCAATTATTTCTTCCTGCTTAATTTTTGGTGGACTAAATAAATTAAAGCTAGTGCAAGCGGATAGGCTAATTAGTGCAGCCAGAATAATAACAATTCTCAGCATTGTAACGGCAATAATTTTATCTAATAAATATTTCACAAATCAAACCTTCTAAGTTGTAACTTCTAAAGTTGCGTGAGTTAAAATAAAATTGGAACAAAACTATGGCCAAACTAAAACTTCACCCTAACCAACTGAGCGTAAAAATGGCTCAATTTCAAGTTCCAAAGGTAAATCATCTAACGCATCAAAAGAAAGAGGCAAGTCATTTGCAAACACAATTTCGTAATTTGCCTCATTAGAGAACATGCTTTTTAATATTTGCGAATTTAATTTATGCCCTCCCTTATATGATCTAAACCGTCCATAAATTGGCAAGCCGCCAAGCGCTAAATCGCCAACTGCATCAAGTAATTTATGGCGGACAAATTCGTCCTCATAGCGCAATTCCCCTTTATTTAATATTTTGTCTTTATCAACCGCTATTGAATTTTCTAAAGAAGAGCCAAGCGCGTGCCCTCCTTGTTTCAAAATTTCTGCCTGTTGCACAAAGCCAAAAGTTCTGGCTTTTGAGACATCTTCAAAGAAACGTCTTGGTGTCCAATCAAAAATCATTCTTTGTCGTCCGATAACCGCACTATCAAAATCAATGTCAATATCAAACACACGACCATTATATGGTTCAAGAGCCGCAAAGGCCTCATTATTTCTGACAGTTACGGCGCGTAAAATTTTAATGAATTTTCTTTTTGCTGGCAGAATTTTTAATCCTGATGCAACTATTTCTTGCGCAAAAATAAATGCGCTTCCATCAAGAATAGGACATTCAGGCCCACTAACAGTAATCAGAGCATTATCGACACCAAGTCCGCTAAGGGCAGCAACTACATGTTCAATAGTTGCCAGAGTTACCGAATTGCCTAAATCAAGAGTTGTGCATAAATTTGTGCCAGCTATTCTTGAATAATGAACTTTTACCGGCCCGGCAACAGAACCATCCTCCATGATTCTACAGATTTGTAAGCCGCTATCAGCTTTGGCTGGCTCTATAGTTAAATCTGCTGGTTTAGCCGAATGCACCCCAAATCCACTAAATTCTACTTTACTCCTAAGGGTTACTTGGCGCGCAGATAGGCTGTTCATAATTACCGTCCCAAAATTAATACTGAAGAACACTCTTATACCAAAAAAGACCAATAAGGAACCCATATTGATCTTTTTTGGCAAATATTTTTCATTTATTTATAGATTAGTCACCATCTATAAATTAGCCGCGCTTTCTTAGAAAGGATGGTATTTCAAGATGATCTTTTCGTATTGGTTGCGGATTTTCACGCCCCAAATTATCAAGATTTCCACTAACTCCTATTTCTTTACCGCGTGAAGAACGCATATTTGCGGATTCAATAGCGCTTCTTGCATCTATATCATGTTTATTTTGTGAATTTTCGCCCTCCTCCTCATTTGAGCCAATATTAAGTCCGACATTAGATGCTAATCTTCTAAATAATGCTCTTGGAGAGTTGCTTTGTTGTTTTTGTCGCTCTTTTTTTTGCGCAATTATTGGAAAATCTTCTTCAGTGGGCATTTGTCTTTTGTTGGACGCAATTTTTGCCGCGCCGGGTCTGGCAGGATTTTCCATCTTATAAGAAGGGGGTGTTATATTTTCTTCTTTTACTTCGTCCACTTCAACCGGCTTTGGCGCCTTTTCTTGCGGGTGATATTCCTCTAACCTAACCCCACCTGCATCAATATTTTCTTTATTTTTTTCGCCAATCGCTTCGGCAATTGCATTATGGGCGATAATATCTACATCTTCTTCTTTGTTAGTTTTTTCCATAGCCACATTTTTAACGGAAAGGGTGCGCTCGGCTTTAGGTTCATGCGGATCCATTGCCTGCACCATTGCCGCGTCAGTTCCCGTTGCTACTACTGATACGCGGATTTGCCCCTCTAAACTATCATCAAAAGTAGCGCCTAGTATGATATTTGCATCACCATCCACTTCTTCACGAATACGAGATGCTGCTTCATCAACTTCATAAAGCGTCATATCTTGGCCGCCTGTGATAGAAATTAAAAGCCCCCTTGCTCCCTGCATGGAAACATCATCAAGCAACGGATTAGCAATGGCAGCTTCTGCCGCGTGGCGCGCCCTATCTTCTCCGCTTGCTTCACCAGTTCCCATCATAGCTTTGCCCATTCCGCGCATAACGGCACGAACATCAGCAAAATCAAGATTAATCAACCCATCCTTTGTCATCAAATCGGTAATGCACGCAACACCGGAAAAGAGCACTTCATCAGCCATGGCAAAAGCATCGGCAAATGTAGTCTTTTCATTGGCTACACGAAATAAATTCTGATTGGGAATAACAAGCTGCGTATCAACATAGCGGTGCAGTTCATCAATACCATCTTCAGCAATGCTCATGCGCCTATTTCCCTCAAAATGAAAGGGTTTTGTGACAACACCAACTGTTAAAATCCCTTGCTCTCTTGCAGCTCTGGCAACAACCGGGGCAGCGCCGGTTCCGGTTCCTCCGCCCATTCCGGCGGTAATAAAGACCATGTGCGAGCCGCTAAGATGATCATTTATCTCATCAAAACTTTCTTCAGCCGCCGCCCGTCCGACTTCGGGGTGAGAGCCAGCACCTAAGCCCTCTGTAACTTCAACCCCGAGTTGAATAATTCTTTCTGCTTTTGATAGATTAAGAGCCTGCGCATCAGTGTTGGCTACAACAAATTCTACCCCCTGCAATCCGGAGTTAATCATATTATTTACAGCATTTCCACCAGCGCCACCTACACCAAATACTGTAATGCGTGGCTTTAGTTCTTGAACATCAGGAATTTGAAGATTAATTGTCATTTTAGGCCTCGTTTGAGTAACTTACTAATGTGAATTTAGCAGTTAATTCGTTAATCCAACGCTAACAATTCAAACTAATTGGTTAATATTTTTGTATTTTTGTAAAAAATTTTGCAAAAATTTGTGCTTTTTTAAGCATAAAAATTATGAATTTTATGAAGTTGTTTCTAAAAAGATGAACGTAACCAATTGCTGATTCGAGCAAAATATCCCCCAGAGCCCATTAATTTTTGTTTTTTACCCTTAGCTACAAATTCTGAGTGGCAAATTTGTGGATAAACTAACATTCCTGCAATAGTAGCAAAAGCTGCTCCGCGTGCATCTTCCGGCAAACCGGCAATTCCTACCGCCCTACCCTTTCTAACATGGCGTGATAAGATTCTTTGCCCCACTTCCAACAATCCGGTTAATTCACTTGCCCCGCCGGTAAATACAAAGCGGCGGCCAGCAACATCCATCATTTTTGCTTTTATCAGCCTATTGCGAATCTCTGTGAGTATTTCCTCAACACGCGGACGCACAATCCTAGTTAGAGTAGAGCGAGAAACAGCGTTAGAGTTTTCATCTCCTCCTGCACCTATTGGCATTATGGGGATTAATTCCCTTTCGTCATTTTGTCCAGGTAATACGCTTGCATATAGAGTTTTAATTCTACGTGCATCTTCAATTGAAATTGATAGTTGACGCGCAATATCAAGGCTTATTTGCTCTGAGCCAATTGGTAAAATATCAGCAAAAACTATATTTCCATCAAAAAAGACACTTATGGAAGTTGTTTCACCTCCAAAATCAATTGCAGCAACACCAAGTTTAGCCTCATCATCAACCAACACACCAAGAGCGCTAGCATAGGGTGTTGCAATAAAGGCCTGCACTTGCAAGTGACAGCGGTTTAGCACTAATTCAATATTACGCATTGCTAAAATATCGGCACTTATTATTGCTATATCAACGCCAAGCTGTTCGCCTACCATGCCGCAGGGATTAATAATATTCTTTTGTCCATCAAGTGAATAACCTATTGGCAGGGCATGAATAATTACGCGATTTTTGTCGGCATAGCTTTTATTTACCGCCTCAAGCACTCTTGCAATATCCGAATATTCAACCTCCTGCCCCTCAAGCGAAATATTAGCGCTTAGAGTTTTTGATCTTAAATTTCCTGAGCTTACATTAATAATTATTGATTCGATTGTTATTGAAGCCTGTTTTTCTGCCTCACTGACCGCGAAGCGAATTGATTTTTCTGCTAAATCCAAATCTGTCACAACTCCGCTTTTTATCCCCATTGAAGGACCATAGCCAAAGCCAAGCACTTCCGGCTCATGCGAGCGCTCTCTTAGGGCCTGCCCTTTTTCACGCGGCACAAGGCGCGCAATAATGCAACAAATTTTTGTTGAACCTATATCCAATACCGACACTAAACGCGTGCGCCCCTTTTCAATCGGTCTCAATCTGGCACTCATTGCCTCACTTAACATCATAAAATCCAGACATAATTATAAATATTTAACCCAACCTATAAATTATTCACCTATATTTCTTCTCTTTCTATCAGGCGGACAACCAATAAATCATCAACCCTTAGATCAATTAAGTTTATATCCTTATTAAAAAGTGAATAATTTTGCTGGTAATGTTCAAGGCGTGAAAGGGCTGCATCAACGCCAAATTCAGGAAGCCGCACCCTTAAGCCATTTTTATATATTATATCCCATCGTCTATCTGCTATACGACTTAGGGCATATATATTTTTACTTATTTCAGTGTGTCTCTTTATAGCGTTAAGTATGATAGAAGCATTTTCTGCCCCACCCTTGCCAATCACAAATATTAGATCATCATTAGCGCCATTTTGCGCTTTTGCTATTTTTTTACCCTTTTCATTAATAAGATAGCTTTCCCCGCCAACCTGCCAAATAGCGATGGGTTCAAATTCAGTAATATTAATCAGCAATTTATTTGGCAATGATTTTCGCACATTCACATCTGCAATAGCAGGCAACGAGAGTAAATTTTTACGAGCTTTTTTCGCGTCAAAATTAATTGTAGAGCTATTTTTTTCTAAATTCAGAACAGATAAAATTTCTGCTTCACTTGTCAACAAATGCCCATTTATCTGCACTTGCTCAATATTAAATCCGAGAGAGGAAAATATGCGTGAAAGAGTTGGGTTAAAATATTGAGCAAAATTTCCCACTTCTTCGCGCTTTTGATAAATAAAAAGCGCGAGAAAAAAAATAAAAATAAGCGATAAAACCCGTAAAATGAAAATTTTATGTAAAACATAAAATTGATTTATATTAATCAAAATTTTGGGAATTTTATAGCGCTTGCCCCTTATATTTTGAGCCGGCCTTATCTCCTTTTTATTTTGTTTATTTATTCCGGACTTAATATTCATCTATTGCAACTTGCATCCTCTGCGATCCAACTAACAAGTTCAATAAAATCATGCCCTGCATGTTCGGCTAATTCCGGCACTAATGAGGTTTTAGTCATTCCGGGCTGAGTATTTATTTCTAAACAAACCAATTCTCCTTCTTCTCCACCAATATCATTATAGCGAAAATCTGCCCTGCTAACCCCTCTACAACCAAGCGATTTATGCGCTTTAAGGCTTAAATCCTGCACTTTTTGGTATATTTTTTGTGGAATTTGTGCCGGTATTATATGTTTAGATCCATTTTCTAAATATTTGGCTTCATAATTATAAAAATGTAAATTTGTAACAATTTCGGTTACCCCAAGCGCTACATCACCCATCACCGCACAGCTAAGTTCACGACCTGCAATATAGCGCTCTACCATTAAATATTCTCCACCCTGCCAACTGGCACTTAATATTTCCTGCACCGGGTTAGAATCTTGATTTTTAACCAAAAAAATCCCAACGCTAGAACCTTCATTAATCGGCTTTACCACATAGGGCGGCGCCATTAAATGACGAGCAGCAATTTCAGTTCTTGGAGCGATAATATGATTGGCAACGGGAATAGAATTGGCCTTGAATGATTTTTTTGCCTGATGTTTATTCATTGCCAAAGCAGAAGCGAGAACTCCCGAATGCGTATATGGGATTTCAAGCATTTCCAATATGCCCTGAATTACTCCATCTTCGCCAAATCTGCCATGCAAAGCATTAAATGCAATATCAGGATTTATTTCTTCTAATTTTTTGGCAATATCGCGCCCCACATCAATTTCTACCACTTCATAGCCGGCTTCTCTTAAAGCTCCGGCGCAAGCAGCGCCACTTGCCAGAGAGACTTCTCTCTCAACCGAGAGACCACCCTTTAATAAGGCTATTTTTTTAGCCATTTTTCCACCCAACATGCATTTATCAGTCAGTTTGCATAAGCAATTTGTAAGAGCCCAAAATATATTGGCATAAATTATTGAAGCAAAGATGAATAGTTCAACAGTAAATCACAATCCAACCATTATATTTATATTACTCGTTACTTATACTTCACCCGTAAAAATATCCCCATCCAGAAATTCCCTAATTTCCTTATTAGGCAGAAATTTGCCCATGCGTCTTATTTCCCATTGTAATTTTATGCCTGTTTTTTCTAGCACTCTATGACGAACAGTTTCTCCCAATAATTCAATTTCATATGCGCTTGCATTACCTAAATTAAGTAAAAAATTACAATGTAATTCAGAGACCTGCGCATTACCAATTTTTAACCCGCGACATCCTGCTTCATCAATTAATTTCCAACTTGAATAACCTTTGGGATTTTTGAAAGTTGAACCACCCGTTCTTGATTTTGTTGGTTGAGAACCCTCTCTCTTATTAGTAATTTTTTCCATTTCTGCTTTTATTTTATCGCTATCGCCTGTAAATCCCTGAAAAATTGCTGAAATAAAAATAATTCCCTTTGGGGCATTAGATTTACGATAGTCATAATTCATCTCTTTATTATTGAGGGTAATTATTTCTCCTTTTCTATTTATTCCGGTAAGGCTAATCATTCTATCGCGCGTCTCTGTTCCATAACAGCCTGCATTCATATAAAGAGCTCCCCCAATCCCTCCCGGAATACCGCGATAAAAGCTGAGCCCGTCAATTCCCGCTTCAGCCGCAGCTTTTGCCACCCTTATATCGGGATTAGCCGCACCTACTTCAATTTTATTATTGCCCAATAATTTTATATTGCTAAAGCCCTTTGCTGAAAGCTTAATAACCACACCATCAATTCCCCCATCGCGTATTAATAGATTAGAGCCCATTCCAATGGGGGTTATATTTATATTTGCCGGTAGATTTTGCAAAAAATACTGTAAATCCTCAATATTTGCAGGCTGAAAAAATAATTCAGCCTCTCCCCCAACCCTAAACCAGCTAATTTCAGACAATTTTTGTTTAGGAACTATACGACCCCGAATATTTTTTACCCAGTCACCTAATTTTGCGAGCAAATTTGTTTCACCCATTGGCGTCCTCATTTAATATTGCGGTCAATTTTTCTGGCAATTCATTAGCCCAATAAGTAATATTGCCTGCCCCTAGGAAAATAACATAATCCCCCCTATTGGTCATTTTTGCTAATAATGGTGCCAACTCACTAGCTTCATTTATAGTTTGCACATCTCTATGACCAAGTGCGCGGATTTTACGTGCCAATTCAATATGATTTACCCCCTCTATCGGCTCTTCTCCGGCGGCAAAAACGGGCGTGACAATGACACTATCTGCGTCATTAAAACAGCTAGCAAAATCATCAAATAAATCGCGTAAACGCGAATAGCGATGTGGCTGAACAATTGCTATTAAATTTTCCTTTGTAGATGATCTGCCCGCTCTAAGAGCCGCGCTTATCTCCACCGGATGGTGCCCATAATCATCTATAATATTTATCCCATTGACCTCGCCAACTTTAGTAAAACGGCGTTTTACGCCAGTAAAATTTTCTAAACCGGCAATTATATGTTTTTTATCAATATCAAGCTGATCGGCAATGGCAATAGCGGCAGTTGCATTTAGCGCATTATGTAAGCCTGGCATAGGTAGTTTGATATTTTCTATTATTTTTTCTTCATTACTAATTCTATCGCGCAATTTAATTGAAAAATGCGAAACCCCATTTTTATTTTTTAACCCGCAAAGCCTGACATCGGCCTGAGGATTTTCTCCATAAGTTATGACTCTTCTATCAGTTATTTTACCAACTAAAGACTGCACTTGCGGATGGTCCAAACACATCAGAGCAAAACCATAAAATGGAACATTTTCAACAAATTGCAAATATGCGTCTTTCATTTTTGCAAATGAGCCATAATAGTCCAAATGTTCAGGGTCAATATTTGTAACAATGGCTATTTCGGCTGGCAATTTTACAAATGTTCCATCGCTTTCATCAGCCTCAACCACCATCCACTCGCCCTTACCTTCACGCGCATTAGTGCCATAGGCATTAATTATGCCGCCATTTATTACGGTAGGGTCTAGTCCAGCAGCCTCCAAAAGAGCAGCTATCAAAGAAGTTGTCGTTGTTTTGCCGTGCGTCCCACCAACAGCAATAGCATTTTTGAAGCGCATAATTTCGGCTAACATTTCGGCTCGCCTGACAATTGGAATTTTTTTTCGCCTAGCGGCACGTAGTTCAGGATTATCCTTCTTTATTGCGGAAGAAATAACCACCACCGCAGCATCCCTTATATTTTCTTCCCTTTGCCCAAGCTCAACCTTAATTCCCATATTTTGCAGGCGCTTTACATTTGCGTTAATCACCATATCTGAACCACGCACTATATAATTTTGTCCGTGTAAGATTTCAGCGATTCCACTCATTCCAATCCCGCCAATTCCGATAAAATGAATTGGACCTATTTCCTGCGGCATTTTCATTGATTATTCCACTTTATTAATCACTCTTTTATTTATCACTCTTTCAGCCAAATCAGCCAATTTTTCTACCGCTCTTGGTTGAGCGATAGATTTTGCCTTTTTTGCGGCATCGGCCAATATTTCTGGCTCTGTTAATAATTCTTCCAGCTGTTTGGCAAGTGATTTTGCAGAAATATTTGCCTGTTCAACAACCCATGCCCCACCAACCGATTCTAACATAGCAGCATTATGCGCCTGATCTGCATCTAAAGCTCCGGGCAGGGGAATTAAAATAGCAGGCCGGCCAAGCATACTCAGTTCAGCAACAGAAGAAGCACCCGAGCGACAGATTATTAAATGGCTATCGGCCATTTTTTCGGGTAAATCGGTAAAAAATTCCGCCAGTTCAAAATTAATTTTGGCTTTTTTATAAATATTCGTAACAGGCTCAAGATCTTCCGCCCTACATTGTTGGGTTATTTCTATTTTTCTAAGTAAATTATCTGGCAATAATGTAATAGCGGGAGGAATTAATTCGGCAAATATTTTTGCTCCTTGTGAGCCGCCAAATATAAGAAGACGAATCTTATCATTGGTTCTTATTGGCGAATAGCTAATTCCCATTGCCAATTCTCTTACTTTATCCCTAACGGGATTGCCGCTTATTATTTGCCTTATATCATAGCTATCTGCAAAAGCGGTAAACTCAAAACTAAGCGCCAGTGCTTTTGCAAATCTAATCATAGCTCTATTAGCCCTACCCAAAATTGCATTTTGTTCGTGCAAAATTCCTGCAATTCCTAAAGTAAATGCAGCTAAAAATGGCGGAACAATAGGATAGCCACCAAAAGCAATAACGGCATCTGGCTTAATGTCCTTTAATTTTTTTCTGGCAATAAAAATCCCCTCCAGAATAATAAATCCCGCTTTTATGAAATTGATAGGATTTTTAGTTGAGGGTGTGGCTGAAGGAATAATAAAGGTTTTTTTCGCAGGAAAATCAGCCCCATAAGAGCTAACTCTCTTATCACTCATCAAATAGATTTCGTGCCCGCGCCTATTTAATTCCTGCGCCAAAGCCATTGCCGGAAATAAATGTCCGCCCGTTCCACCAGCTAATAAAACAAATTTACTCATAAATTAATTCATTATTTCCATTAAAATTTATAGGTAAGCTTGACATAATTGTTTCATGCGGCTTTTTTCTAGTCAGACTCAATAGAATACCCATTAAAAAGGCAATTGCCAACATTGAGGTCCCCCCATATGAAACAAAGGGTAAAGTCATGCCCTTTGAAGGCATAAGGTTAAGATTTACCGCCAAATTAATTATTGCCTGCATTGCGAATTGAATAGCCAAAATGCTTGCTGTAAGGCGTGCAAATAAATCTGATTTTTGCATAGCATTGGCTAATGAGCGAAGAATAATAAAACTTATTAATAGCGCTAACATTAAAGAAAAAATTATACCAAATTCTGCAGCTCCTGCCGAAAATACATAATCAGAATGAGCATCAGGAAGATAATTATTGGCAATTGCTTCTCCCGGTCCACGTCCAAACCAACCTCCTTCAAGCAAGGATTGCAGAGATTTTTCAACTTGATAAGAAACGCCATTATTATTTGGCAAAAAATCATCTATGCGTCTGGCCACATGCGGGAAAAAAATATAAGCGGCAAATAAAGAAGCAATACCAATCACGGATAGAATAAAAATCCATAGCCAAGAAATGCCTGATAGAAATAAAAGAGCAAAAAATGTCATTGCCACCAGAAAAGATTGCCCTAAATCAGGCTGTAATAAAAGTGGGATAATTATTAAAACCATTAAAATAAGCGAAATTATTTTTCCCGGTATTTCTTTATATTTCATGGATTGAGAAAATAGCCACGCGGCTAAAATTGCATAGCTGGGCTTTATGAATTCTGAAGGTTGGACTGATTGACCAAATATAATTATCCAGCGCTTTGAGCCATTTGCCTCAAAACCGATAAATGGACTTGCCCAAAGCAAAATAAATGATCCGATAAATATGAATAGAGCGGCAAATCTGGCCATTCTCTCATTAAGAAATGAAGAGCCAATCAATATAATCAAAGTTGGGACAATAAAAATTATATGTCTGATAATAAAATGCCAGGGGGAATAGCCCAATCGTTCAGCAACAGGAGGACTGGCCGCAAAAGAAAGTGTAACCCCTATTAGCAATAGGCCAATAAGCGATGCTAATAGGGTTTTATCTATAGTCCACCACCATTCGGCAATGGGAGTTTTGTGCTTGCGTGAAAACATAAGAACAAAATAATGCAAGATAGTTAAGAGCATATTTGCAAAATGAGATTTTTCTAATTTTTTATTTTTTGCGACTGGTCTTAGATTAGTTCAATATCACAATATTCATAATTTAAGGATATATTATCGCAATTTAAGCGAAGAAAGCCCTATCATTGCTAAAACAAAGGCGATAATCCAAAAGCGAATAACAATCTGACTTTCGCTCCAGCCTAAATGTTCGAAATGATGATGAATAGGCGCCATTTTGAATATTCTCTTGCCCGTTAGCCTAAAAGATATAACCTGCACAATAACCGATACAGTCTCCAGCACAAATAGGCCACCAATTATTGCCAGAACTATCTCGTGCTTTGTGGCTACAGCAATAGCCCCCAGCCCGCCACCAAGCGCTAAAGAGCCAGTATCACCCATAAAAATTTGCGCTGGAGGGGCATTAAACCATAAAAACCCAAGCCCAGCCCCAATTAATGCACCACAAATAATAGCCAATTCACCAGTTCCGGGAACAAAATTAATTAATAAATATTCGGCAAAAACCTGATTTCCTACCAAATAGGCAATAAGCCCAAAACTGGCTGCCGCAATCATAACCGGAACAATCGCTAAACCATCTAGCCCATCGGTTAAATTTACGCCATTTCCGGCGGCTACAATAACAAAAGCACCAAAAATAATGAAAAACCAGCCAAGATTAATAGCCCAGTCTTTTATAAAGGGGAAAAATAGCGAATTAGAAACCTCCGGTTCACTAAGTTGGGCTAAGAAAAAAACCGCAATGCCCGCTATAACCGCCTCTATAGCTAATCTATAGGAACCTCTAAACCCGGCATTTGCAGCCCGTTTAACCTTCAGATAATCATCGTAAAAACCAATTGCCCCAAAGCCGACAATTACAAATAAAACTATCCATACATAAAGATTAGTCAAATTTGCCCATAAGAGAGTGGAAACCACCGCGCCGGCAACAATCATAAGCCCGCCCATTGTGGGAGTGCCCTTTTTTTTAATAATGTGGCCAATTGGTCCATCTTCTCTGATTGGCTGACCACGTCTTTGTTTTACTCTTAATAGTCTAATTATATAGGGGCCGAATAAAAATACCAAAAATAACGAAGTCATAACAGCGCCGGCTGTGCGGAAGGTTAAAAATCTAAATACGTTAAGCGCGCCTATATGGCTGCTAAATTGCTCAAGAAAATATAACATTTATAACCTTCGCTTTCTGACCCGTCCCAATATTACCTATCTATTAGCCTTCATACTGCCATATATCATCTATTCCCGGTTTCTTCCTGAAGGGAGGCAAATTCAGTCTTAATTCTGGCAACTATTGTTCCTAACCTTGTTCCCAGAGACCCTTTCACCATAATCATATCGCCAAAATCAAGTTTATTTATAATCTCATCATCAATATTTTCTATTTTTTTGTCATATTTGACTAAAATATCGCTTTCATCTGCCTCAAATAGCTTAGCCAAAGAGCGCATATGTTCACCAATCAAAAATACAATGTCGGGTTTTGTCTTAAGAATGAATGGTTTAAGTTCTTTATGAAAGCGCTTCGCATTTTTACCTAATTCAAGCATATCGCCTAGCACTAGAATTTTTTTGCCATTATTTTTTGCTAAATTAGCAAACACTTCTAATGAAGCGCGCATAGAAAGCGGATTAGCATTATATGAATCATCAATTAGCAATAATTCCTTTCCATCCCGCTTTAGCGAAATCATCTCTCCCCTGCCCTTATGCGGCTGTTGTTTGGCAATTATTTGTAAAGATTTTTCAATATCTAACCCCAAATTATGCGCTATTATGAGAGCAGCGCAGCCATTAACTATTCTATGCTGGCCAAAATTAGCAATAGTTAATTTTACCTGCTTATCGGGAAATATAATATCTGCGCTCATATTGTCACTATTAGTGACAATATTTGTAATTCGCACATGCGCATTATCCGCAAAGCCATAGGTAATTATTTCACTAATTTTTGCCTTTTTTGCTTCTTGCAACAAAATATTGGCCTGATTATTATCTATATTTATAATTGCTAAGCCCGATTTTTTTAATCCTGTAAATATTTCAGATTTTGCCAGAGCAATATTTTCCAAACTGCCCAATTGCTCCAAATGGGCGGGAGCAATATTAGTAATTAAGGCTATATCCGGCCTTACTAATTTACTTAATGTAGATATTTCGCCAGCATTATTCATACCTAATTCAAAAATGGCATATTTAGCCCTTTTATCCAGAGAAGATAGCATTAAAGGCACGCCCCAATGATTATTATAACTCTTTATTGAGGCATGAGTTAGAGCAAAATTACTCAACACAGATTTAATTATTTCTTTGCTTGAAGTTTTACCAGCACTTCCTGTTACCGCAATAATTTTAGCTTTAGATCTGTTTCTGGCATAATGGGCAATATTTTCTAATCCCCTTAAAGGGTCAGGAACAATAATAAGCGGTAATGAATCAAATTTATTGGCAAATTTTTCGCCAATGAGAGCAGCATTTGCTCCACTTTCTATTGCGCTTTTGACAAAATCATGCCCATCAAAACGCCTTCCCTTTATCGCAACAAAGAGTGCATTTTTGCCTATATTACGCGAATCCATTGAGATAGAATCAATAGTAAAATTACAAATATTTCTAGCCTGCCCACCCGTAGCGCTAATAATTTCATCAATATGGTAAAGAGCACACATTATTGTTTTTTTATTATCTCTAAAATAGTTTTTTGATCTGAAAAGGGAATTTTTTCTTCACCTATTATTTGATATTCTTCATGACCTTTGCCGGCAATTAGCAATAAATCACCATCGCTAAGAGAAAAAATTGCGTTTTTTATGGCTTCTTTTCGCCCGGCAATTTCTTTACCATTGGGGGCAGCCGATAAAATTTCCCTCCTTATTTCAGTAGCATTTTC
Organism: Hyphomicrobiales bacterium; assembly: GCA_015490455.1. Taxonomy (GTDB): domain Bacteria; phylum Pseudomonadota; class Alphaproteobacteria; order Rhizobiales; family Devosiaceae; genus S141-66. The sequence goes on along the minus strand of WFXU01000053.1, from coordinate 14,852 downwards.
GGTGCGCGGATTATCATCGGTTATAATAATTTCATCTGCTAATTTAGTGGCAATTTCACCCATTAATTTCCGTTTACCCTGATCTCTATCTCCTCCGCAGCCAAAAAGCACGATAAGTTTCCTTTTAGCATATGGACGTAATGCTGTTAATGCTGCCTCAAGCGCTCCTGGCTTATGGGCATAATCCACAAAAATAGCTCCCCCCCTATAGGTTGCGACATGTTCTAACCTTCCCTTTGCTCCTTTAAGAAAATTTAAGGCTTTAAGCGCCTTTTGTGGGTCAGCTCCCGTTTGTGTAGCAATAGAAATAGCCATAACGGCATTATCAACCTGGAAACGCCCAACTAATGGCAATAAAAAGTCAGCTGGCTCCCCTACCATTCTGCCAGTTACGCGTTGGGCAAAACCTTCTGGCTCTACTTTTGAAATTTCAAAAAATGCGCCCTCCCTGCCAACGGTTAATAAGGTTGCCTGCCTATCGAGAGCGGCAAACATAAAGGGCATATGTTCAGGATCATCACAATTTACCACCGCATAACCATCATCGGCTAATAAATCACGAAATAATCGTAATTTTGCTTCTCTATATTCATCTTCTGTTTCATGATAATCCAAATGATCACGGCTAAGATTGCTAAAAGCTACAACCTTAAATTTAATACCATCAAGCCGCCTTTGGTCTAAACCATGTGAAGATGCCTCAAGTGCTATATGATCTATTCCGGATGATTTTAATTGCGCCATGCTTTTATGTAGTGAAAGCGGATCGGGCGTAGTTAATTCACCGGGCAAGTTCCTATCACCCACATTTATTCCAAGAGTGCCAATAGAGGCTCCCTTAATACCGCAAGCATTCCAAATTTGCTGCACAAAAGAAACAATGGAGGTTTTTCCACTTGTTCCGGTAACGCCAACAATATTTTGAGGCTGCTCACCCGCGCTTTTACTGGCCGCCTGCGCATAAGCCTTTCTGACATCGTCAACAATTATAATACTGACATCTGGAGCAGGCACTAATTCCCTATCGCTAACAATAGCCACAGCACCATTTTCTATCGCCGCCTTAGCATATATATCCCCATGCACCCTTGTTCCCGGCAGCGCAAAAAACGCATCCCCACCTCGCACTAATCTACTATCGGCCTGCACCCCACTTACAGTAATAGCTTCGGTAATATTTGGATCAACGAAACCTTTAAGCAATTCTGGTAATAAAAAAGGCAAAATTTCCCCCTCAAATATTTTCTAAATTATTATCTATTTCCTTTAGTTCGGCTGGAATTAACTCCGAATCTAAATTTTTATCAAAAGATGGTAATATTCCTAGCATTGGAGCGACACGTTTAACAATACGCCCCGAAACCATTCCGGCATTCCATCCGGCGGTAGTGCCGCTCATTTCATTTTCTTTTTGCGGCTCATCAATAATTATAATCATTGCATATTTTGGCTCATCCAGCGGAAAGGCGGAAACAAAGGCGGCAAAAGTTTTTTCCGAATCATAACGCCCATCTACGACTTTTTCGGCGGTTCCGGTTTTACCCCCGAAACGGTAACCATCAGCAATTTTATTCGCCTTTCTCCCCGAACCTTCCAGCGCATTCAGACGTAATAAATAGCGCATTTTAGCGCTCGTATCGGCAGAAATAACCCGCCTATAAAGTCTTGCAGCTTCACCTACTGAGCGTTTATAAAGAGTTGGCGGCACATAATAGCCACCATTAACAATCGCTCCAATTGCTGCGACCATATGCATGGGAGTAACTGATAGGCCATGTCCAAATGAAGCGGTGGCAGCTCCCACATCTGAAAATTTTTCAGGGATTGAAGAACGCGTTGTCTCAGGCAATTGAATAGGTAAGGGATCGTCAAAGCCTAATTTGGTCAAAAAGGAACGATAATTTTCCTTACCCATAGTTTGCATCATTTTTATTGTGCCAATATTGGAAGAATATTTGAAAATTTCCGGCACACTAAGAACGCGTTTTTTGCCGCGATAATCTCCAATGGTAAAACGGCCAAAACCTATCGGATTTGTCGCGTCAAATTTATCGGTTATTTTTACCGCCCCGCTATCAAGAGCCCCTGCAAAACTTATTGTCTTAAAAGTTGAACCAAGTTCAAATTTACCAGCGGTAATTCTATTTATTCTAGCCCCCTTTACCCCATTATATGGCTCAAGCGCGCTTGCAGGCTTATTTGGGTCAAAATCAGGTAAAGAAACAAGGGCTAAAATTTCTCCGCTTCTTACATCCATTAAAACACCAGCGGCGGCAATTGCCTGATAGCGCACCATAGCATCGCTAAGCTCATTATGCATTATATGTTGCACACGTAAATCAACTGACATATTAACCGGCTCTAATTCGCGCCCACGCGCCAAACCAATTTCCTGTAAAATCGCTATTTCCTTTTCGTCAATAAATCTTTCAAATCCCGCAATTCCCTGATTATCCCGATTTACCGCCCCCACCAGATGGGCAACTTCAACCGAACTAGGATAAAAACGTTTACTTTCTGAGCGAAAATCAATTCCTGGTATGCCAAGACGAAATATTCTTTTTTGCTGTTTTGTCGTTAATTCACGTGCAATCCAAGCAAAAGCCTTCTCACCACTCAGACGGTTGCGCAACCACTCCTTATCAATATCTGGCAGCTCTTTGCTTAATTTTTCTACCGCTTCGTCAATATTAATTATATTTCTTGGCTCGGCATATAAAGAAGGAACAGTAATATCAAGGGCAATTTTCATTCCATTTCTATCATTTAGATCTGGTCTTGATGCTGTAGTTAAATCACGAGCAGAGCCCATAATATTTTTTTCATTATTTGCCATTCCCAAAAATATGAGCCGAGAAAATATTAGTAAAAATATTAATATTATGAATAGTATAACCAACTTAATGCGACGGCTGGTTAGTTTGGCGCGCGTTTTTTTTGTGCCATCAATATTGATAATATCTAAATTTTTTGCCCCGATATTTTCAACTAATCCAAAATTCACTGCGCTAATTCCTCAATTAATGAGCCAATTGGATCTACACCCTTATCAAGTGATTCAAATAAATCTGATAAAGCCTGTCTCTCAGCTTCGCTAATTTCCCTATCAGCTAAATCTGAAAATCTAATAAATTGTTCTTGCTCAACCGGTCTTAGCGCCAATTTTTCCTGATGGCGGATAATTATTGGTTCAATATAGGCAGGCTGATTAAGAAAAGCCCAGTCAGCCCTTAATAGGGAGAGTTCATTTTTTTGTTCTTTTATCTTTTGTTCAAGGGCAATTTTTTGTTCGGCCTTTTCAATGGTTTGATATTTAATGTAATATACTCCAATCAGAGATGATATAGCCAATATAAATAAAATAATATTAAGCCACCTTATCATTCTTCCTTCCCCCTTGAGAGCGGAACACCAAGACCTGCTAAAAATGGTGCGCGCGCTTTGGCTTTGGTGCGGGTGGCAAATCTTAATTTTGCTGAGCGCGATCTAGGATTAGCAATAAGTTCTTCTTCACTGACCTTTATTGGCTTGGTTAGCTTATGCCAAACTGGCGGGTTTTCTTCGCTGGGGGGTAAATGTCTTGAAATTGGCTTTTTCTTTGCACCAGACGCGAAAAATTTCTTTACAATTCTATCTTCAAGCGAATGAAAACTAATTACAGCCAATATGCCCCCCGCTGGCAATATTTTTTCAGCGGCAAATAATCCGGCAATTAATTCATCAAATTCATAATTTACAGCTATTCTTATAGCCTGAAAACTCTTTGTTGCCGGATGAATATTTTTATTTTTCCTCCTCCCTATGGTTTGCTCTATTATGTCCGCTAATTGTTTGGTTCTTAAAATAGGTTTTTCTTTTCTTGCCTTTATTATGGCTTTGGCTATTTTTTTGCTTTTTTTCTCTTCCCCATAAGCGAATAAAATATCCGCAAGCCGTTTTTCATCAATATTATTTATCAATTGCGCCGCAGTTTGCCCCTTAGCGCTCATTCGCATGTCAAGTGGTCCATCACGCATAAATGAAAATCCACGTTTTGCCTCATCAAGCTGAATTGAACTAACTCCAATATCTAGCACTATAGCATCTATTTTTTCTCCCTCTAATCTTGAAATATTAGAAAATTTATCATGGAAAAATTCAAATGCCCTACCCCATTCTTTTTTCAACAGATTTGCTGTAGGAACAATATTTGGATCTTGATCAAAAGCTATTACTTTAGCACCGCGTTCTAAAAATTTACGCGAATAGCCCCCCGCACCAAATGTGCCATCAATAATTAATTTTCCACTAACCGGCTCTAATACCTCTATTACTTCATTAAGTAAAACCGGTATATGGGGTTGATTTATGCTCATTAATTTATTTTCAAATATTTCACTTTCCGGCTAGTTTGCACCAAACAGGCTTAATATTTTGTTTAGCAAAACCGATTAGCTAATTTTTTGCTTTGGAAATGCCAGTTGATCTATAAGCCGGGTTCTGTATGGCAGAAATAATTCTGCGTGATAGCCATTCATCTGGGATGTTCGTTACCGAACACCTCGTGCGACCAACCCGAACAACCATCTGGAAACAAATGTGAGAGATGTTATCTCTCTATGTGTTCCTACTCGGTCTTGCTCCCGGTGGGGTTTACCATGCCAGCTCTGTTGCCAGAACTGCGGTGCGCTCTTACCGCACCCTTTCACCCTTACCTAAAATATTAGGCGGTTTGCTTTCTGCGGCACTTTCCCTGGGGTTGCCCCCGCCGAACATTATTCGGCACCGTGTTTCCATGGAGCCCGGACTTTCCTCTCCATATTCACATATATTATGTTAATTACGGAGCGGCTATCCGATCAACTGGCACTTTCCTATGTAAATATTATGATTAAATCTTACAAGCATAAATAGCCAATTTAATATAAATATATTTTAGGGGTTGATTAAGTAATAATGTCTGGTGCTTTTCGGTCGGTAATTTTTTCAATTTCTACTATTTCTTTGGCAATATTTATCATTTTTTCTAATACATATTGCGTATTTAGAAATAATTTTCCCGTTGGGGGCTCATAATGTTCAATATAAATTCTGATAGTTGCGCCAATAGTTCCGGTGCCGCTTTTTCTAACAATTATCCTTGCACCATTTGCAAATAAAATTCTAAAACCCTGATTTTCACTTATAGAGCCATCAATAGGATCCTGATAAGCAAAATTATCCGCCAAAGCTACTTCTAAACCAGCAAATTGCTGCCCCTTTAGGGAATTTAGTTTTTTTTCTAAATTTTCTATCAATTTCTCGGCTTTGTCTTTGGCAATTTCTTCATAATCGTGACGAGTATAATAATTACGCCCAAATTTTTGCCAATGTTCCGTGACAATTTCTTTTACGCTTTGCCTTTTGACCGCCAATATATTAAGCCAGGCTAAAACTGCCCAAAGCCCATCTTTTTCGCGCACATGATCAGAGCCGGTGCCAAAACTTTCTTCCCCGCAAATAGAAATTTTTCCTCCATCTAATAAATTACCAAAAAATTTCCACCCCGTTGGTGTTTCATAAATTTCAACTCCAAGAAATTCTGCCACCCTATCCGCAGCCATAGAGGTAGGCATTGAGCGCGCTATTCCCCTTATGCCCGCTTTATATCCTTTTATTAAATGAAGATTAGCTGCTAAAATAGCCAAACTGTCGGGCGGGGTAACGAAACAATTTTTGCCAATTATCAGGTTTCTGTCGCCATCACCATCGGTTGCTGCGCCAAAATCGGGGGCATTTTCAGCCATCATTAAATCATAGAGCTCTTTTGCATATATTAAATTGGGGTCAGGATGCAATCCGCCGAAATCTTCTAAGGGAATGGCATTTTTAACCGTGTTTTTTTTTGCACCAACCATTTCTTCCAATATATATTTTGCATAAGGGCCATTTACCGCATTCATAGCGTCAAAACACATATTAAACCCATTAGCAAAAAATTTTGCTATTTTGTTGAAATCAAATAATTTTTCCATCAAAAGGGCATAATCCCTTATTGAATCAATAATTTCAATTTCAACTTCCGATAATTGAATTTTACGCAAATTTTGCAAATCAAAATCAGCGCAATCAGCAATAAAATATCTATCTATTTCCCTTGTGCGTAAAAATATTTTATCTGTTAATATTTCCGGCGCAGGGCCGCCATTTGCAATATTATATTTGACCCCAAAATCACCATTTTTCCCGCCAACATTATGAGAAGCCGAAAAAATCAAACCACCCTTTGCTCCCTTAATCCTTATCAGATTAGAGGCAGCAGGGGTGGAAAGTAAGCCATTTTGTGCAACAAGAATTTTACTAAAACCATTGGCAATTGCCATTTTTATGGCAATATTAATCGCTTTTTCATTAAAAAAGCGCCCATCGCCGCCAATAATAATAGTTTCTCCTTGTTTTTTGCCAATAGAATCAAAAATAGATTGCAAATAATTCTCTAAATAATTTTTTTGCATAAAAATTTTGCTTTTTTTGCGTAAACCATTAGTTCCAGGCTTCTGATCTAAAAAAGGCTTAGTATTAATTTTCATATTTAATTTCCAAAATTGTTCTGACCCTATATATCTATCATTGAATAATATAAATTTACATGAATAAACAAAATTTGGAATTAAATGGTTAGCGGCACGCAAATAATTGAAAAATACCGCAAGAAGAGCCTAGCAAATTTAGTAATTACTATTTTGCTAGCGCTGGCGGGCGCTTGGTTTAGCTCTCAATTTGCAGGTAAAATTGTTAAGCAGGATTTAACGACAAAGGCTCGTGAAATAGTTTTTATTCAATCTGAAATACTTACAGGTCAATTAGATAAATATCGTCTTTTAAGTGCAACTTTAGCTGGAAGAGATGATATTGCCGAATTATTTTTTGCAAAAAATGAAAAAGAAGCAGCTAATATAGCCAAACGAATAGCCGCCAGATCAGCAGCCCTTTCAGGGGCGCTTAATATTGTTTTTATCAAGCCGGATGGGCAAATTTTTGCCTCTGGTCTAAGGCAAATGACAGAAAAAATTGACATTAAATCCCCAATGATGGTTGCAGCTTTACAGGGTAGATTAGGGCGGCAGGTAAATATTTTACCACAAAATCAGCGCGCTTATAGTTTTGCCAGCGCAGTTAGAAAAAATAATAAATTTGTAGGCATTGTTGCTGTTTATGTCAGTCTGGATGAAATTGAAATAAATTGGTCGCTAACCGAAATGCCAATTATGGCGGTTGATAAAAATGACACTATCATAATGTCAAATATTGCCGATTTTCGCCTTAAAAAATTAGCGCAAATAAGTGAAAAAAGCGGAGCATATATTAAAGTAAAAATTGATGATCAATATAATCAATATATCGGCTATATGAAATCCTTACCAATTAGTGGTTGGGAGTTACACGCTCTTGCAAATGCAATCCCGGTTAAATTTGCGCAAATTTATTGGGCTATTTTTAGCGGTTTTTTGCTTTTATTGCTTGGTTTTATTGTGCAAATGTTATTTAACAGGCAGTTAGAAATGACGCAAAAAGCGCGCAATGAAAGAGCTACTTCTTTGCGACTTGAAAGGATTGTGAGGGAAAGAACTCGTGAATTGACAAAATCAAATATTGCTCTGGCGCGCGAAGTAGAGGAAAGAAAATTAGCCGAGCAACAATTAAGAAAAACACAAAATGAGCTTATTCAAACCGGTAAATTAGCCGCTCTTGGACAAATGTCCGCTTCTCTCTCGCACGAATATAATCAGCCCCTATCCGCAACCAAAACTTATGCACAAAATGCGCTTAAATATTTACAATTAAATAGAATTAAAGAAGCTAAAGAGAATGTTTCGCGTATTAGCGAACTGGTAGATAGAATGGGTGAAATTTCAAAAATTTTACGCAATTTTGCCCGTAAACCCAATCCAAATTTTGGCGCCATTTCACTTAATCAGGTGATAAAGGACGCAAATGAAGTTATGAAGGCGCGCATAAATGAGGAGGGGGCAAAAATTATCGCTAAAATTCCAGATGAAGAAATTTATGTGCTGGCCGGTAATGTCAGATTGCAGCAAGTTATTGTAAATTTAATCGCCAATGCACTTGATGCTATGAAAGAACAGAAAATAGCAAAAATTGAACTTTCTCTAACCTTAGAAAAAAATTCAGTTTTACTACATATTCGTGATTTTGGTCCGGGCATAAAAAATATAGATGAAATTTTTGATCCATTTTTTACAACTAAAGAAGTGGGCAAAGGATTAGGTTTGGGGCTTTCAATATCATATAATATTATTAAAGATTTTGGAGGTTCATTATTGGCCAAAAATCACCCACAAAAGGGCGCAATATTTACCATAAAACTTAACCGCGCTAAGAACGCTAAGAATAAAATAAAAAATAGGCAAATATGCAAATAGAAACATTATTTATTGATGATGATGAGGATTTGCGCCTGGCGGCAAAACAAATGTTTGATTTGGCCGCTATTAAGGCACGAATTTTAAGCTCGGCCGAACAAGCTCTGGCAATAATATCAAGAGATTATCCGGCAATTTTGGTTAGTGATATTCGCATGCCGCAAATGGATGGGATTGAGCTATTAAAAAAGACAATTTTAATTGATGAGGAATTACCTGTTTTATTAATTAGCGGCCATGCTGATATTAATTTAGCCGTTGGGGCTATGCGTGATGGTGCTTATGATTTTATTGAAAAACCCTTTGAGCAGGAACGATTTTTAGATGCAATTAATCGTGCCAAAGAAAAGCGCCGCTTAACCCTAGAAAATAGGCAATTACGTAATTCCGTTAGCGGTGGTTTGGATGATCTTGACAATCAAATTATTGGCTCAAGCGAAAAAATGCGCGAAATTAAGGCGCAAATCAGAACAATAGCCAGCAGTTCGGCCGATATTTTAATTATTGGCGATACGGGTGTCGGAAAAGAATTATGCGCCAGAGCAATTCATTCCCTTTCAAACAATAAAGTCGGCCCCTTTATCGCAATAAATTGCGCCGCATTACCAAAGGATATGATAGAAAGAGAATTATTTGGCTATGAAGCTAGCGCCTTTGCCGGTGCTTCTAGAGCTAGATTCGGCAAATTTGAACATGGCAAAAATGGCACCATATTTCTTGATAATATCATCTCTTTGCCAAAGAAAATTCAGGCCAAATTATTGCGTGTTATTGAGGAAAATGCAATTTTCAGGCTTGGCTCAAATCAGGAAATTCCTCTTAATGCCCGCTTTATTGCTTCTTCCTGTGTTGATCTGGAAAATGCAGCTAAAAAGGGTAAATTCAGAAGTGATTTACTCTATAGACTCAATGTTGCAACAATCAAAATACCCCCCCTTTCTTCCAGACGGGAAGATATAGCAGAATTATTTTTTCATTTTTTACGTCAGGCAGCAATAAGATTTAGAAAAGAGCCAAAATCTATTAGTAATGAATTATTGTCGTTAATCAGCAATATGGATTGGCCAGGAAATGTAAGGGAATTACGTAATTTCGCCGATAGATTTACGCTTGGTATTGAGTTGGAAAGTGACTTTCAAAAAAGGGAAGAAAAAAAGAACCTAGCCGAAAAAATGAACGATTTTGAAAAACAAATAATAATAAGGGAATTAAAATCCAATTCTGGTCGCCTAAAGCCTACCTATCAAAATTTGGGCATTTCAAGAAAATCCCTTTATGAAAAAATGCAAAAATATTCGCTAAAAAGAGATGATTTTAAGACAAAAATTTAATAATTGGCAAAGAACGCACCCGTTAGATATGCGCCCTTCGCCCTTTGGATGATTAATCATCATCATAATATCCCTTATCAGCACCCTTGTGACAAGCAGCGCAATCAACGTATGAATTTAATTTTTTCTTATTTAGCATATTTTTTGCTTCACGCTCGCCATGTTCATGTTTGAACCATCTTAATTCCGTAATTCTTAGCGGCGGATTATCAAAATTTACAATTTTATTCTTTTGGGCATTAGCCATCATATAATTGGTAATTTCCCTTGTCATTTCCTTATCTAAACTGGCATCCTCGCCAAAATGATTTTCCAGTTCATTCATCATTTTTTCCCAAGAAATAGCGGGTAAGAAGGCTGGTTGAAAAGCCAAATGGCAAGCTCCACATTCTTCTAAAACTAACTTGTTCTTTATGGGAGGCACATTATCATCGCTGGCCGTCAGCGCCAAAGGAGTGGCAATTAAAGGCAATGAAAAAATTGTAATTATGAGTTTATTTTTTATCTTCATTTTATTTCTCCATTTATTATTGTGACATTAAAAAGGTGATAAAGTCACCCTTTTCTATTGGTGTGCATTCACGCCCTAATACTGATTTGCAATTTCTGCGAAACCATTTTTCAATTTTTTCAATATCGGTAAATCTACTGGGAGTTTTAGAAACAGCCATTGGATCTATTGGTTTTCCGGCTCTGGTTTGACCTGCCTTCAATGGAGAATCTGAATGGCATGTGGTGCAGCTTGGAGTTTCTGCTTTACCGGTTGTGCTTTTTCTAAAATATAGCTCTTTTCCTCGTTCAACCGAAAAGCCAGAAAATGAATCATCAAACTGTTTGGCCATTTTTTCTAATTGACCAAGATAATCATCTCTTGGTGCAGAAATTGAAGCCGTTAGTGGAAATAATAGCAAAAAAATCAGTATAATTATTATATTACGCATATTTTAGTCCCTTATTTTACTGGTTTATTACGAAATTTAATATTTTTATCGTGGAAATAACCAAGCTCTGCATCTGCATGGCAGGCTGAGCAATTTCCCTTACCCTTAACCGGTTTTGTTTTGAATAAATTTTCGTCTATATTTTTGTGCCGCTCTTTCCAAAATGGCGTTTCACTTATTTTATAAGGCGCTTTATTATCAACAATCATAAAATTATTAGAAGCCTCACTATCCCAATTTTCGGCAGAATATTTTCTTAAATAAGCAGCAATATTTTTTGTTGTCTCTATATCTAAGCTAGCGTCCTCTCCAAAATGATTATCCAGCTCATTCATCATTTTTTCCCACGAAGAAGCCGGAAGCAAGCTAGGACTATAAAGCTCGTGACAATCAGCGCATTCACTTTGAAAATCCTCATTTACCTCCATTAGAATAAAGCCAGATGGAGCTTGGCGGCTTAAAAGAAAATAACCGCCAATAAAAATAATCGCAAAAATCGCCATTATAGAAATTGTAGGAAGAATTTGCGGTTTTATAAGGCCTATAGCTATTTTATTGTCTAAATTAGCTAAATTTGGCTTTTTGCCATTAATCATTGCACGAACTAGTGAAATCCGACTAATTTTGCTCTCAAAAATAACGCCTAAAATATGCAAAAAAATCATTATAATCAGCAGATAGGCAAGAAATATATGCCACTTGCCAGCAATAAAACCTGTTGCATAATCAATAAGAAAAGCAAAAGGGCCCTGATTTTCAATACCACCAAGATTTATCAAACCACTAATTATTATGGCGCTAATAACAAATAGCAGCGCAAATACCATCAGTGCGCCAAGCGGGTTATGCCCCAAAAAATATATTGGCTGATTTGAATTTATTCCTTTTATGTGTTCCAACAGAATTTTTGGCGAAAAAATAAAACTGACAAAGCGGCTATAAGAAGAGCCAAAAAAGCCCCAAATTAAACGAAAAATCACCAAGCCAATAATCACATAGCCAATCCAAATATGATAATTTAGCCACCATTCCGGAGCAAAAAAACCGCTTAAAAGCGCCGCCAAAATCAGCACTAATAATGCCCAGTGAAATATTCTGATTGGCAGATCCCAAACTTTGATTTGCTTAATATTTTTATTTTTCATAATTGACTAATATTCCTAAATATTGGGTAGAGCCTCTAACATATATTTTCTGAACCAAAGGCGACATTTTTGTCAGCCTTTTGTCAGCTTAGCTATAAGAGAGAAATTTATTGGTAAGAACTGCAAAATGGGATTATGAAAGCGGGCAGTAATTAAGCCTATCTTTTTACATCAACATAGAACAAAATTATTATTACGAATATTTTATTTTGGCATATATTCAGTTTCTGCTGCATATAAATTATATATCACCGCTAACGCCTGTTTCACCCTTACCTTCATTTTGAATTAAAAGATAAATAAATTCGCTTAGCATTATAACCGAAAGAGCATGGTCTGCTTTCCAGCCCGTTGGTCTAGGGCATTTCCGGTTTATTTTGGCTCATACCATATCCACTTGCTGTGAAGAAGTTGCTACATTCCTGTTATGAAAATAATTCAAGGACATTTCCTACAGCTTTCCAGAGGCATTCGACAGTTCTCAACGCCAGTCGTTTTATGTGAGCCTTGAGTTTCGAAAAGCTAACTCAATCGGGTTCAGGTCCGGCGAATATGGTGGCAAGAATAGCAGCCATGCGCCGCACTCTTTAATTGCTCTTTCTACTGCAGCCAGCTTGTGAGTAGGCAGACTATTCATCACGACCACATCACCTTTTTGCATTGTAGGTGCGAGTTGGGTCTTAATATAGGTAACGAAAACAGGCCTGTCCATGGGACCATCGATTAGCCAGGGTGCGCTCATGCCATCATGGCGAAGTCCGGCTATGAAAGTCATGGTTTTCCAGTAACCATGCGGAATTGAAGCAACCGGGCGTTACCCTTTCGCGGATCGTCCACGAAGTCATGCCATCTTTGTATTCAGCCCGGTTTCATCAATGAACATGATTTATCCAGCAGGTGCAGATTGGACTTCAGCCAATCCTGACGCTTGCGCCAACAGTTGCGCGCTGCCTGCACATCACTGCGTTCCTGCTCACTGGCGTGCGCTGTTTTTTATAGGTGATCTAATTTGAACGCAGCCAGTCATCCAATGTTAAAATGCCAACCCGCAGACCGTGCTCCTCAGACAAGCGGGCACAAATTTCAGCTAGGGTCAAATCCGGTTGTTTGTCGATCCATTCGATCAATTCATATCGAAACGGATCGAGCTTGCTCTTGCGCTTTTTGGGTTTCTTGACATCAACATGCCCCAAAAGTTCGGCTTGTTTGACAAACCGGATAGCTGAACTCGCAGAAACCTTAACCGACGAGCAGCTGCGCGCCGCAATAGACCTGACGCAACCAAATCAACAATACGAAGTCGCAAATCTTGAGATAAAGTCATAAAAATAGATTATTTTTCCAAAACTTATCTTACATTCTGATAGGCTACCGATAAGTTCATCTGGTGCAGGTTTTTTGGATTATTATGATCGCAAATGGCTATGTTTTATTTCGCTTTGAAAAATTAAAAACAATTCAAATATCTATAAACTCTTTAAGGAATGATTTACGAGCATAAAACGCTCTTGAAGTAGAGCCATTACCTGCGCCTTTTGTTCTTGGCTGAATATATACACCCATTGTCCCTGTTAACATATTAAATCCTCTTTTAGGATCAAGCAAAATATTGCGAACTAAATTATAATCAGCCCTCACTGATTCATATAGACCACCTGTCAAATTGAACTCAACAACAGAATGTACATAACTAGGTTCATCAACTGTTTTTCCCACAGTTCTTACGACCACTACTGCCTTTTTCAATTTTGCAAGCAGATGACTTTCTTCAAACTCTTTTTGACAGACATTAACGGGGTCAATCATAGTAATTGCCATCGTTTCCTTTATAGAATAATTACCATTTTTAAGGACTTTCAAAGGAACAGACTTCAGCTCCCAGGAACCAAAATTAGGTGATTGAGCCGAATTGATTGGTAACTCTAAATATCTTTCAAAAACATGCCCTGCCCAGCCTTTGTTGACTTTTCCATCTTTATAAATGGTCACACCAAGTTGCTTTGCCAATTCATGTAATTCTTTTCCCTTAAGCAGCTGTAATTTTTTTACTGCCTCTTTTCTTTCCACTGCACCCTCTTATAAAAATATGCTATATTCTGCTTGTTCTTCACTAACTTGATATAATTTAGTTGGTGTCATTTTATCCAAAACATCTAACAATCTTGGAATTGCCAAATTATCTAAATAATCTTTTTCTGCATCTATTCCGATGAATTTTCGCCCACTTCTTAAAGCCGAAACACCAGTAGTTGCGCTACCGCAAAATGGGTCAAGCACAATATCATTTGGATTTGATGTTGCCTCTATTATCCTATCCAACAATAATTCTGGTTTTTGAGTTGGGTGTTTGCCATATTTTTTTTCATCATTTTTTGGTGTTCCAATTGCCCAAATACTGCGCATTTGTTTGTTGGGCTTTTTAATCAAATCATTAGGAAAATCACCATTTTTCATCGCATCATAATTAAATGTATGTTTGGCATTTTTACTTTTTCTAACCCAAAGCAATGTTTCATGACTAGCAGTGAACATACGACATGATAGGTTTGGTGCAGCATTTGGCTTATACCAGCAAATATCGTTAATAATATGCCAACCCTGCTTTTGCAAAGCATAGCCACAAGCATAAATGGAATGATAAGTCCCTGAAATCCACATAGAACCGTTTGGCTTTAACACCCGACGACAAGCATTTATCCATTCATCATGAAATTGGAAATCAGCTTCTATACCATTACTTTTATCCCAATTACCCTTATTGACATTTACTCTTTTCCCCGCGTGACAAGTGAAACCACCATTTGATAGATTGTAAGGAGGGTCAGCAAAAATCAGATCAATGGATTCTTCCGGTAAATCATTTAATTTCTCAACTACATCTCCAAGATATAGTCTAACTCTGTTTTCCGAAAAATATGCTTCCACTGCAGCAGTTCCTTATTAGTAAAATCTGATCATAATTACTCTATAGAATCATATTCACTCTACCCCTTATTTTATGAAAAGACACTATAAATATTCAAATCAAATATT
>WFXU01000052.1 GCA_015490455.1 Hyphomicrobiales bacterium | reverse complement strand
TTGTGATATGTTGCCAAGCTGCTTGGCAAGCTCTAATAGACCTAACTTCGGTTTAATGATCTTTTCTTAATAAGAGTTCATTTCTAACATCCTTTCTCATACAATTGCAATTTATAAAAAATGTCAGACAAATCTCAACTAATACAATTTTTTTAGGGTAATTCACAGCCATTACGACGCATTTCCTCTTTGGTATAAGGAATATTATATTCGTAACCACGTAAATCTTGCTCTAATTTCAAGACATTGGCTTCTGCTCTGCGTAATTCTTGTTCGGCGTAGTTTAATTCTGTTCTTAACTTATTTAATTCCACCTCAGATCTGGCTGCCGCATGAACTGAATTTAGCATAGATATTAAAGCTCCTGTTCTATTTTGAGGGATACTCATAATTGTTTTGGCTCTATTTTCTGTTTCCATAATCTTTTGTTTTAAGTTCTTAATTTTATTAGTAATATTTTCAACTAATTTGCGCGCATCAAAAAGAGGCGGAATAGTTTTCTGCCTACCTATTTCATGTTCAATCAGAGTATTTCTAAGTTCTTCGCATAATTGGCTGTTTGTCATCATTATTCCTAAGGCTTGATATTGTTAACCATGAGTGTATAGTGAAATTGCATGGGGGGACAAAGTTGCAACAATTGGTAATTTCTTTTATCAAGAGAATACTATTTCTTATTATATTGTTTATGAATATTGCTTTTGCTCATTTGAGCTTCGCCCAAACAGTTATAAATTCGGATAGGGGGTGGGATTTTGCTGGTGAAAAACAGCCAAAATATTTAACGCTTCTAAATATGGGAAAAGAAAATTTAGACGCTGGTTGCAGCGGCAGGTTAGATTTTTTATATGAAAATTATGCCAAATTATACCCGGAATTTCGCCCGCTTATGAATGATGAAAATTTACAAAAACAATGGCGCAAAAGCCTTATCTTAAATGGTTCTGATAATATACAAAGCTTTAATTTGTGCCTTTTCCTTGAGCTTTCAAAGCAATGGAAAGATGCTATAAATATAAAAGATTCTGATAAATTATTATTTTGCGGAGTAAAGGCGAATAATTTAAGCAAAGAAGATAGTAAGATAGCCGATATTATTGAAGAGCTTACTTATTATGCAATTAAGGGGCAAACCGGCGCTATTAGGATAATGCTTGATACTGACCCAAAATATGATCGGGTTAGGCTTAATGATGATGTTCGTTATTATTTGCAATTATTATTTGATGAACTAACGCCAAAACAGGGTGAGTTACGTGATATTGTGCAAAAATATTTAACGCCAAGTGCGGGTGATAATTTACCAAATGCGGATAGAAAATTTGTGAAGGACGCGTTTAAGAAAAAGGATTTTTCTTTAATCCTTAAAAATACCAACCCTTGTTAGAATTTATTTTTGAAAAACAGTCAGGAAGAATATAACCAATTTAATGGGCACCACGATAGGTGATGCTTTTAATGATGATTATGCCGACCTTTGTTCAAAGATAATTTCTCCAGCTTTCATAAAGCCAGAGGGGATAAGGGGGTAGAGTTAGCAATAAGATATTTTTGACTTTATTTTTTCCCCTTACTGCTTGGAACAGAGCCTTTATCAACCCTTTTAGAAAATTCCGTCTCTTTGCCTTCTGCCAGTAATTTTGCCTGCTTTATCCATTTTTCACGATCAATCCGACCCTTAAATGATAGATAATTATCAACCCATTTAACAGTTTTACGTGACCAAGAGGCAATTTGATCAAAATGATAAATACCAAGTTCATTTAGCGTTTTTTCAATCTTGGGGCCAATGCCTTTAATTCGTTTTAGATCATCCCCTTTACCATCGCGCGGAGCGCTTAAACCAAGCGGCTTACCATCGGAACTAGCGTTAGGCTCATTTGCCGGAGTTTCTTTTTTAGGTGTGGCCTCCTTTATTGGCTCCTTATTCGTTGCTTTCGCTTTTGCCGCTTTTGTTTCTCTATTATCAGTAGCGGTTTTGGGTGTAAAAACAAAACAGCGCAATAAATAGCTAATAAAACAACCAATTAAAAAGGCAATCAGCAATAAAAGTGCTATTTCAATTAGATAGGGAATATTATTCATAGTTTAATCTCACTTTAATCTGTTGTTTCGCAGGCAAGCCAGCCAGTAATCATGCCAATAAGCAAGGCAATTAGTAAAAATATCCAATGTTGCTCAATTAGATAAATAATTCCATCAATCATAATATTTTTCTCCTATTGGCCAATAATGCTAAAGACGGTGCGGCGATTTTGCCTTTTGCCTTCAATAGTTTCATTAGTTGCAATTGGCATGGATTCCCCATAGCCGATCGCAAATAATCTTTTTTGATCCACTCCCTTTTCAATAAGGGCATTAACTACCGCCTCTGCCCTATCAACAGAAAGTGTCATATTTCTAGCAAAACTACCATCAGAATCTGTATGACCTTGAACATGAATATCGGCATCCTTACAATTATTCATCAATAAAGCTAAACGTTCAATTATCGGTTCGGATTCCGGCTTAATTATCGCTTTACCAACGTCAAATAAAATTGCGTTATTTTTGGCAAACTCCTCTATATCTTTGCGGCAGAGGCTAATTTCTGGCTTTTCAATTTTTATATTCAAATTCCACTCATCTCGCTTTAGCTCGTTAATTATCGCAATAATATCGTCACGAACTTTCTTATTGTCTGCAATCCCATTTAGATACCATTGCTGCGCCCTAAAGGATAATTGCCCATGTTGAAGCATTTTTAATGCCCTAATACCATTAAACAGGTTACGCTTAAAATCATCAGGGGCGGGAGAAAGAATATTTAATTTATCGGTTGCGACTTTACCAGCGAGAATGCCTATATAATTAGCCGTTTCCTTTGTGGGCACATCACCAATTAGACCTATTGTTCCATCAGCCAGCTTGGTGGCAACAAAGCGATAATCTTTTGAAGCAACGGGCTTAGGCGGGGAAGTAATATTAATATTCCATCCAGTTAAATCGCTTTTTAGCTTTTGTGCTCCCTCATAAGTCTTAGCTTTTCCGCTTAATAGCCAATTTTCACCATCAAAACTGGCTTTACCATATTCAAGCTCTTTTAGAGCATTAAGAGCAATTAATGTATTATCGCTAAAGGATAAGGGTTGCCCTTTAGCAATAGAAAGATTATTTGCTGCTACATTTTCAGCTAAAAGAGCAAGATAATTTTTTAGGCTTTCTTGCGGCACATAGCCAGAGAAAATAAAGGAATTATCCTTTTGCTTTTCTGCCGACCAAATATAGGGGTTAGCAATAGGAATAGGTTTAGGCGGGGAAGTAATATTAATATTCCATCCAGTTAAATCGCTTTTTAGCTTTTGCGCTCCCTCATAAGTCTTAGCTTTTCCGCTTAATAGCCAATTTTTACCATCAAAACTGGCCTTACCATATTCAAGCTCTTTTAGAGCATTAAGAGCAATTAATGTATTATCGCTAAAGTCTAAAGGCTGCCCTTTAGCAATAGAAAGATTATTTGCTGCTACATTTTCAGCCAATAGAGCAAGATAATTTTTTAGGCTTTCTTGCGGCACATAGCCAGAGAAAATAAAGGAATTATCCTTTTGCTTTTCTGCCGACCAAATATAGGGGTTAGCAATAGGAATAGGTTTAGGCGGGGAGG
>WFXU01000051.1 GCA_015490455.1 Hyphomicrobiales bacterium | reverse complement strand
GATATTTTAACTTCCATAGAGCGCGTTATTGGCTCTAATTTTGCCGATAATATAAATGGCACTGGCGCCATTGAAACCCTTGAGGGTGGAGCTGGTAATGATACTATTGAGGGCGGTGCGGGCGCTGACACACTAGATGGTGGTGCAGATAATGATACTCTTAGCTATGCTTCTTCAAGCAGCGGGGTTAATGTAAATCTTAGCACAAATTCAGTCTCTGGTGGCGATGCGCAGGGTGATGTAATTTCTAATTTTGAAAATGTAACAGGTTCAAATTCAGCGGATAATTTAACCGGAGATAGTAATAATAATATTTTAACCGGCAATGGTGGAGATGATATTCTTATTGGTCTTGGTGGGGCTGATAATTTAGATGGTGGAGCCGGCTTTGATAGTGCCGATTATTCAGCTTCAAGCGCTGGTGTAACTGTTAATCTTGATGGCACGGCTTCAAGTGGCGGTGATGCTCAAGGGGATATTTTAACTTCCATAGAGCGTGTTATTGGCTCTAATTTTGCCGATAATATAAACGGCACTGGCGCCAGTGAGACTCTTGAGGGTGGGTCAGGTAATGATAGTTTAGAGGGTGGAGCGGGCAATGATACAATAATAGGTGGGGCGGGCAATGATACAATAATAGGTGGCGCTGGCATTGATAATTTATCCGGTGGGGCAGGCGATGATATTTTCATTGGCGATTTAGATGGCGATTCTTATGATGGTGGCGCCGATAATGATACAATTGATTATTCCGCTTTAGGTTCGGGTATAAATATTGACCTTTCAACCGCTGCTTTTACTTCAATTGAGAGCATCATTGGCACAAATCAGGCCGACACAATAAAGGGCGATGCTAATGCCAATATTATTAATGGCGGGGCGGGTAATGATAGCTTAGAGGGCGGGGAGGGCGCTGACACATTAGATGGTGGTGCAGATAATGATACTCTTAGCTATGCTTCTTCAAGCAGCGGGGTTAATGTAAATCTTAGCACAAATTCAGTCTCTGGTGGGGACGCTCAGGGCGATATTATTTCTAATTTTGAAAATGTAACAGGCTCAAATTCAGCGGATAATTTAACCGGTGATGCAAATGCTAATGTTCTGACTGGCGGGGCTGGCAATGATATATTAGCTGGCGGGGCAGGGAATGATAATTTAACCGGCGGGGCGGGGAATGATACTATTGATGGCGGCACGGGTGCTGATACTCTAGATGGTGGAAGCGGTAGTGATACGCTAGATTATTCTGCTTCAAGCAGCGGGGTTAATATTAATCTTAACACAAACTCGGCTTCTGGCGGTGATGCGGCGGGCGATATAATTTCTAATTTTGAAAATATCACCGGTTCTGCCTTAGCGGATAATTTAACTGGCAACGCTGATGCTAATAATCTGCTTGGCGGGGCTGGCAATGACACGCTCATTGGTTTAGCTGGCGCCGATATACTTGATGGGGGAGCGGGCACAGATACTGCCGATTATTCTGCCTCTAGTGCCGGAGTGACGGTAAACCTTGATGGTTCTTTGTCCTCCGGTGGTGATGCGGCAGGTGACGTGCTCTCTTCAATAGAAACCGTCATTGGCTCGGCCTATAATGATAGTTTAACTGGCACGGGTGCGGCAGGAGAGACCCTTAATGGTGGGGCAGGTAATGACACTATAGAGGGTGGTTCTGGTGCCGATATATTAGATGGTGGAAGCGGTAGTGATACGCTTAGCTATGCCGGCTCTAATTTTGGTGTAACGGTTAATTTAACAACAAATTTTGCCGAAGGAGCTGATGCGCAAGGCGATAGTATTGTTAATTTTGAAAATGTTACCGGTTCGGCTTCGGGTGATTTTTTGACAGGTGATAGTGGGAATAATATTCTTTCTGGGGGCGGTGGTGTTGATGTGCTAAACGGTGGCGCTGGCAATGATACGCTTTATGGTGGCGCCGATAATGATACTCTTGTCGGCAATGAAGGTGCTGATATATTAGACGGTGGTGCCGGCTTTGATACAGCCGATTATTCTGCCTCAAGCGCTGGGGTGGTAGTTAATTTAGATGGCACTGCTTCAAGTGGTGGCGATGCTCAAGGAGATATTTTAACTTCCATAGAGCGCGTTATTGGTTCCAATTTTGTTGATACTATAAATGGTACTTCTGCTAATGAGACTTTTGAAAATAATGGCGGTGCCGATATATTAAATGGTGCTGGTGGTAATGATAATTTTCTGGTTGATGCCGATATGATTGATCTGGTTGGCTCTATAAATGGGGGCACTGGTAGCGACACAGTTACTTTTGCTGCCAACTCAGGCACAATAGATAATGAAGCAAATATGGTTTCTGTTCTCTCTGACGTTGAAATAATAGATTTTACCAATGCTGGTGTTACTGCCGATCTTAATTTAAGCGGCGCACAAATTCAGGGCATGACCGACGCTAATAATGTTCTTGAATTTAACTTTGATACAGGTGATTCGGTTACTATTACCGATCCGGCATCTAACTGGACTTCTTCAACCGTTGGCAATACAACAACTTATGATATTTATGATGATGCCAGCCAAACAAATTTAATCGCGCAGTTGGTTGTAAATTCGTAATTAAGGGAAGAATAGTTTATATTCTCTCTAAAAAAATTAGCAAAATGGCAAAAAAAAGCCCCACTCTTTGGAGTAGGGCCTAAAGTTACAAAGGTTAAACCTTTGTTTGGAGGGAACAATGGGCGGCAAGGGAGGAGGAGGAGGGAGCCAACCACATTGTTATCCGCTAGATAATATAGCTTTTTATATTTAGCAATTGGGTTTATTGCATATTAGCTATGCAGAAAATGCATACCTTAACACCGCGCCATAATATTTTATCATCCGTGAAGATTTATCGCTCAGAAATCAGAAATCGGAAAGCAGAAGCCAGAAGTCGGAAATATCAATATGTTAAAATTCTTCATGGACGACTATTTTAATGGTCAGATTTGAATTTTAATTTTATTATTATAGTATATATTACAAAATTGCACTTTATTATAAAAATAAAATTATTTTTCAATTGCGCATTTTTTACCATTATCATCAAGTGCAACATAGGTAAAATGTCCCTCTGTTACTTTTTCCCTTCGTGCCATCTTGTCACGCCGCGCCCAAGCCTCAATAGCTATAGTGATTGAGGTTGTGCCTATTTTGATTATTTCAGTATAAATACATAAAACATCGCCCACCTTTACCGGCGCAATAAATGTCATAGCATTAACCGCAACCGTTACAACTCTCATCTTTGTGTGTTGCACAGCGGCCACTCCTCCGGCAATATCCATTTGTGAAAGCACCCAGCCACCAAAAATATCTCCCGACGGGTTAGTGTCAGAGGGCATAGCAACAATACGAATTGTTAATTTACCACAAGGCTTCTGTGCCTGAATTTTAGCCATTTTACTTCCTATAAGAACTATTTCTCTTGCTATCCTTTTGTTGCCCCACTAGTTCCCGCTTCTCTTTTGGTTTTCTTCAAAATTAAGGGTTGGGCTGTCCGCTCGGTTTGCCGGCCAATTGCCGGTTTCTTCTTCCCAATGTTTTCTACAGAGCGAAACATATTTCTCATTTCCCCCGATGGCAACTTGTTCCCCCTCAACCAATACCGCTCCATCATCTCCAAGCCGCACAACCATGGTAGCTTTTGCTCCGCAGTGGCAAATTGTGCGTATCTCGCGTAAAATATCGGCAATAGCCAATAATTCAGAAGATCCGGGAAATAATTTCCCCTGAAAATCTGTCCTAAGACCATAACACATTACCGGAATTTCCAACCTATCTACCACCCGCGCTAATTGCCAAACTTGCTCGGGGCGAAGAAATTGCGCTTCATCAACAAAAACGCAACTTAACGATTGTTGTTGTAATTTTTCTTTTATTTTTTCAAAAAGATTATCGCCCTCATTAAATAGTTCTGCTCTTGCCTTAAGTCCGATGCGCGAAGCAATATTTGCTATTCCTGCTCTATTATCAAGGGCTGCCGTATATAATAATGTATTCATGCCCCGTTCATTGTAATTATGCGAGGCTTGCAGCAATAATGTTGATTTGCCTGCATTCATCGCCGCATATGAAAAATATAATTTTGCCAATTTGCACCCTTATTTATGTTCGTCAATTCATTCGGATAATAGTTTAGGCGTTGAATTTATCTGGTAAAGAAAAAAATTATTTACTTCACAATAATGCCTAATTTAGTTTTTATCCGCCAATTTTTAGGATTAGAAAGAATTAATATTATGAGAAAAATTATAATAGCTTTGTTTATTATGTTTTTTACTATGGGTTCAGTATTTGCGGGACCGATAGACCCTACTGGAATTTGGGAAGCGGATAATGGAGAAAGCCGTTATGAGGTCTCTCTTTGTGGAGATGGAACCCAATTATGCGCCAAATTGATTTGGATACGTCCTGATGTGGTTAATGAAAGAAATAGGGTTTATTTGAATAGTTATGTGGTAAATGGAGCAAAAAGAAGGAGCGATCGCGAATGGCGCGGGAAAATTTCTGTTTATGGTCATACAGTATCGGGCAGTGTGCAGTCTATTAGTGCAGATCGCTTAATGGTTAGAGGGTGTGCCTTAATCATAATTTGTGTTAAACAAGGTCTGGTAAAAATAGCTGAAAAATAAGCGCTTTTATTTTGGCCTTCATTCAATTTGCCTATTTTTCTCTTTTAATGCTGGTATGGCTTCAACCAGTAAAATAGAAATAAAAATCAGACTTGCTCCAATATAGCCGCTGGCTAATAATCTTTCGCCTAAAATTAATGCACCCCCCAAAGCAGCAAATAGGCTTTCTGCCGACATTATTATTGCTGCATTTGCCGGTGGCACTTTCATTTGTCCTATTGCTTGTAGGGTGAAGGCAATGGCGGTTGATAAAATTCCCGCATAGGCTAATTCAATCCAGCCTTTGCTTATTGATTCAAATGTTGGGGCTTCAAAAAAAACGGCGCCGATAGATGCAAATAAGCCGGTTAGGATAAAGGTCAGGCAAGACATAAAAATAGGCAATCCGCTAAGACGCGCCCCATAGCCAATTAGCAAAACATGTAAAGCCCAAAATATAGCGCTAATAATAATTTTAACATCGCCATTATTGATTTTATTAAGGGTTGCGCCATTAAGCAAAAATAATCCCAACACCGCCAGAGGAACGCTTATCCAGACTATAAAATGCGGTCTTATACGAAAAATAAATAATAAAATAAGGGGAACGAAAATTACATAAAGCCCGGTTAAAAATCCGCCATTTGTAACACTAGTTTGTGTTAAGCCCCATTGTTGCAGCCACGATCCAAAAAATAAATTAAATCCCAAAAATAATATAATATAATATTCTTTTGTTAAGAGGGGTCGTTTTCTTTTTTTTAATTCCCGTAAGGCAAATGGTAAAATAAGCAAACCGCCAATAAGAAAGCGCACACCAATAAAACTTAATGGTTGCATATAATTCATTGCCGATTTTTGTGCAACAAAGGCAAAACCCCAAATTGCCGTTGCAAGAATGAGTAATAATGTCGCTCCCGTTCGTGTCATTTGTGCTAGGTAGCGTTAATTTGACTTATAGGCAATAAAATAATGCCCGCAATGAAATTCATTACGGGCTGGAGCTATTTGAGTGGGATATATGGGGTCAATTTAGCTAACACCCGCCCAAATAATTATTGCCTATCTATTTGATTTCTTATGCCGGCTTTGCCTTTGGCAATTTTGCTTTTTTGTTCATCAGTTAGGCTATCAAAAAATGCTTCAAATTGCGGCAAAATTTTATTTATTGCACTAATTCTAGCTGCTGCATTTTTTTGTTGAATTTTTATTCTATCTATTAAATCCAAATCGGCATTTTTTTCAGGAATTGTGCAATTATCCGCATATTGGGTTTGTGCAGTTAAAAAGGCGCTTTTATAGTCATTAAATAAATCCTCCTGCTCCTTATTAAGATCTATTTTTTGCGCTATTTTTTCCAGCCTATTTTCGGTCTTGGCGGCTGCATTATCAGAGCAGATAAACCTTAAGAACCCGCCAGCCCCACCCTGCCTTATGCGCTGTTTTTGTGCCTGCATATGTGAGCGTTTATGCATTTGATTAAACATTTTTTGCATTTGCTGGGCAAAATTTTGCTCCTTTGACCATTGTGCATTTGGGCCATGAGCATAAGCTGCGGGGACAAAATTAACAATAGAAAGCGAGCCAATAATAATGGCCGCAGTAAAGAAAGAAGTTTTTTTAACCATAATATATTCCTTTATTTTAGCAGTTAAATATTTTGCAACTTATTTTGCAAAATTCCTAAATATTATAACTGCCCCAACCTTTCCCCAACATGACGCTGAAATGAAAATTTGGTAATTTATTGGAAATGACTATTATTAGCGAAGACACAAATTCTAATTTTTGCTGCCTTGTTATTTTTGGCTGTTCTTATCTGTAAGATTACCCATTGAGTTAATTATATGATTGGCTAGTGCATCATAAATTCCGCCATAGGCATGGCTAGCCCTCAAAATAGCAATTTGCGCATCAAGTAAATGGGGAAGATCTGCTTCATTATCAATAATTTTCATTCCCTCTTGAATGGCAGATTGGGGTAAGACCCCTACAGCTAAACCAGCCATAACCGCGCTTGAAATAGATGTCGCATCAGAAGAAGTATAGGCAATTCGGTAATCTTTGCCAATTCTATTTAGTCCCTCAATGGCATTTTGTCGCCATAAACAAGTTTGCGGCCCACATGCTATTGGTAGTGGATTATTATTAAGCGCCTTTGCGTCATGGCTGCTAACCCAATGCATTTTTTCCATACGGAATAATTCACCATATTCGTTCATTGTCCCTTGTGAAAAGACGATTAAATCAAAGCGGTTCTCATTCATTGCTTCAAGCAAATCCTCAGAAGACATACATTTTACATCAACGGTAATTTTTGGATGAGTATTTTGAAAACTGGAGAGCACAATTGGCAAAAGCCGCACCGCATAATCATCTGGGACACCAAAGCGAATATTGCCTGCTAAATCGCCGGCGGAAAATAAATCCATAATTTCGGCATTTATTCGTAACATTCTGCGCGCTAAAGCATAAAGGCTTTCTCCCTCTGCTGTAAGAGAAATAAAACGCCCCTTGCGAATAAATAATCTTGTTTTAAGCCGTTCTTCAAGCCGCTTAATTTGCATTGAAACCGCCGATTGTGTCTTAAAAACCTGCTTTGCTGCCTGCGTAAAACTTTTACTATCCGCAATAGCACAAAATGTTTTTAACTGGTCTAGATCAAGGGGTGAGGTCATTTTATATATCATAAAAATTGATAGTCATAATTAAATCTATTTGTTTGATTTATGAATTGCAACCATTTATTGTAAAATAAAGCAGGCAAATAAGGAGAATATTATGGGACTATTTTCATTTTTTAGCGGCAAAAATTCGCTTGCAGCTCTTTCTGATCTTGATAATTCCCGCTTAAGTGATTTGGGGTTAAGCAGGCGTGATTTATTTGAAGCGCGCCATATAAATAGAAAAGTAGTTGGCAATTTTTTAACCAGTCGGCGTGCTGAACGCGCTTATTTTTGGTTAAAATAAACTGACTTACAAAATAAGTAAGTTGTTCCATCCCTGGAATTGGCCCCGCTAAAATGGGGTCAATTCGCCCACTTAATATGTTCAATAACAGCTATATTCATATTTAGTTGGCCGTGCAGAATTATCGCTCAGAAATCAGGAGCCAGAAATCAGAAGGTAGAAGTCAGAAGGCGGGAAACGGGGGTAGAATTGCAAGGAAATCGGAATAAATATGCTAGTTCCACTTTGCAAAATAAAGAATTTTGAAACAATATAATTATGAACTAATTTTGAAAATAAAAACAGCAGAGGGCGTGGGAAGAAGGAGAAAACAAGCTGGACACCTCCATCAACCCTGATATTCTGACGGGATTGATCGTTATTTTGTCTAAACCTGTTTGAGTGAGCCGTTTTGCGGCCAATTTGGTCTAAAGCATGTCGCGTTCATTTGCATTCACTTAACATGCTTTATCTTTTTGTTTTGTGCCAAGTCTTTTATCCCAAAACCGGTGCCCACTTTTGCTAAGACATGCTATAGATTATTGTGGTTTGGTGGGTTTTTTGCCGATTTTAGGCGCAATTAGGCTGTACTAGCCCTTCGTTCGTGAAAAACAAGACGCTTCATATTGTAAGCCAGATTGGCAAGCTTAATCTTTGCCTTAGCCCGTTTGATACCAATGGTGCGGATGAACAGACCCATTTTGCTTTT
>WFXU01000050.1 GCA_015490455.1 Hyphomicrobiales bacterium | reverse complement strand
TTCTCAAAAAGACCAATATTCGCGGTGAAGAAAGTAATGGCATGATGTGTTCGGAAAAAGAATTATTGCTCTCTGACAATCATGAGGGAATAATTGAATTGCCCGATAATGCGCCGGTAGGTGCTAATTATGCTAAATATGCCAAATTAGATGGGGTGGTTATAGATGTAGCTATAACACCAAATAGGGGCGATTGTGCTTCGGTCTATGGTATTGCTAGGGATCTATCTGCAACAGGCATTGGTAATCTCAAAGATGAGCCAATAAGGGCGATAGAGCCAATTGCGGGGGAAACTACTATTGGAGTAGAATTACGTTTTGATAATGAAGAAAATCCGCCATGTCCGCTTTTTGCAGCACGGCTGATTAAAAATGTTAAAAACGGCCCCTCTCCCGCCTGGTTGCAAACTAGGCTTAGAGCAATAGGCCTAAGGCCAATAAATGCGCTGGTTGATATTACTAATTTTATTACCTACGATAGAGGGCGCCCTTTACATGTTTATGATGCGGATAAAATTAAAGGAACTCTTCATGTAAGAAGAGGTAAAGGAGGCGAAAATTTTATAGCTCTTGATAATAAGAGTTATAATGTAAATGAAAATTGCTGCGTTATTGCCGATGATAGTGGAGTGATTGGGCTTGGCGGAATAATAGGTGGTGTTTCAACTTCCAGCGAGGAAGATACAGTCAATGTTTTGCTAGAAAGCGCGTGGTTTGACCCTAAAAATATTGCCCAAACCGGTAGAGATTTAGCTATTATTTCTGATGCGCGTTATCGTTTTGAACGTTATGTGGATCCTAAATCCGTTAAAGATGGAATAGAATTAGCAACCAAACTAATTATTGATATTTGTGGCGGTCAAGCGTGTAACACAAAAATAGTTGGTGAAAAACAGGCAAGAGAAATAATTATTGATTTCCCAATTGCAGAGGTTGAACGATTAACGGGATTGAAAGTTACATTAGCCGAAATAAAGCCTATTCTAACAAGGCTTGGCTTTTGGGTTTCCGGTAGTGGAGATAATGTAAAAATATCCCCCCCCTCATGGCGGCCGGACATAGAAATAAAGGCCGATATTGTTGAAGAAATAATACGTATTATTGGTCTTGATAAAGTGCCGGTCAAACCTTTACCTGCAAAAGGTGGGGTTAGTAAAAAAATACTCACAACCAGCCAAAATCGCCGCCGCTTAGCACGGCGCGCATTGGCCGCACGTGGCATGAAAGAAGCTGTTACCTATTCATTTATTGCCAGTGATATGGCGCAAAAATTTGGTGGAGGCTCTGAACAATTACGCCTTATTAACGCCATTGCTTCTGATATGAGCGATATGCGCCCCTCATTATTGCCTGGCCTGTTAAAGGCGGCAAAGGAAAATGCTTTTAGGGGCTATCCTAATATTGCCATGTTTGAAGTTGGACAAATATTTTTATCCGATGGGGCTGATGGGCAGTTTAATTATGCCAGCGCTATTCGCACAAATGAGGCAGTTATTAGTGGTGAAAAGAGAAATTGGCGCAAAAAAACAAGAAAAGTGGATATATATGATATTAAAGCCGATTTGGCTGCGCTGTTAGACGCGCTTGGTTTTGATATTGAAAAAGCGCAAATTATTGCAGAACCCGCCATATGGGCACATCCTGCGCGTGCTGGAAGGGTGCAATTGGGAGTAAAAAATATTTTGGCATGGTTTGGTGAGATACATCCCGCCTTAATGGAAGAGTTAGAAATAGAAGGAAGAGCTGTTGCTTTTGAATTAAATATTGATGCATTACCTAAAGCAAGAGCAAAACAAACTAAAGCCAAACCGCCATTAAAACTGCCCGACCTAATGCCATTAAGTCGGGATTTTGCCTTTGTGCTTGATAGTAAAATAGAAGCTAATAAAATAATCAGAGCGGCAAAAATGGCTGATAAATCACTGATAAGAGAGGTTAATATTTTTGATGTTTATCAAGGTAAAAATATTGCCGAAGGGAAAAAATCCATCGCTATTGAGGTAATTATTCAGCCAAAGGATAAAACATTAACAGAAGCTGAAATTGAAAAATTATCTTCTAAGATTATCAATTCAGTTGCAAAGGCAACAGGAGCTGTTCTTAGAAGCTAAGATTGTCATTACATAAATATATAACTAACAGCCCTATGGGGCAAATAATTAAAGGGTCTGAATTATGTCTTATAAAGTTGCTATTATTGGAGCAAGCGGCAATGTTGGGCAGGAAATGCTTAATATTCTTGCGGAGAGAAATTTTCCAATATCAGAACTAATTCCCCTTGCTTCTTCGCGTTCAAATGGGCGCGAATTAAGTTTTGGTGAAAAAATTGTTAAGTGCCAAACTTTAGATAATTTTGATTTTAGCGATATAGATATTTGCCTAATGTCGGCGGGCTCTGAAATTGCTAAAAAATGGGCGCCAAAATTGGGGGCTATGGGTATTATTGTTATCGATAATTCCAGCGCTTTTCGTTATGATTCTGACGTGCCGCTGATTGTGCCGGAAGTTAATGTTGAAGTTCTTGATGAATATATGGCAAAAAATGAACGGCGCAATATTATTGCCAATCCTAATTGCTCAACCGCGCAATTGGTTGTGGCTCTAAAACCATTGCATGATGCGGCAATAATTAAGCGAATTGTCGTTTCCACTTACCAATCTGTTTCTGGCGGGGGAAAGGCGGCGATTGATGAATTATGGCTGCAAACTAAGGGAATATTTGTAAATGATAGGCCAGAGCCAAAGGTATTTCCTAAACAGATAGCTTTTAATCTTATTCCGCATATAGATATTTTTATGGAAGATGGATATACTAAGGAGGAGTGGAAAATTTTGGCTGAAACCAAAAAAATTCTTGATCCCAAAATAAAGGTAAGCGCAACTGCGGTGCGGGTGCCGGTATTTGTCGGCCATAGTGAGGCGGTAAATATGGAATTTGAAAAACCGCTAATGGCTGATGAGGCTAGGGAAATTTTACGTAATTCTGAGGGTATTATCGTTATTGATAAGAGAGAGGCAGGCGGATATATAACGCCAAAAGAATCGGCTGGGGAGGATGCGGTTTATATTAGCCGAATTCGTGAAGATTTATCCGTTGAAAATGGCCTTGCTATGTGGGTTGTAAGTGATAATCTGCGTAAAGGGGCGGCCTTAAACACAATTCAAATCGCCGAGAGCCTGATTGAGCGCTCTTTGCTGAATAAATATTAATAGCTGAAAAAAGATTTATAATGCAATTACGCCACATATTTTTAACTATTTTGGTTGTGGCAATTTGGGGGTTTAATTTTGCGATAATTAAACTTTCGGTTGAGGCGCTGCCACCATTTTTGGCAGCTGCCTTAAGGTTTTTTATGGCGGTTTTTCCCATTATTTTATTTTTTCCTCCGCCCAAAAATCAAAGCGGTAAGGTTCCCTGGCTGATTATAATTTGTTTCGGGCTTAGTTTTGGTTTTGCCCTTTATGCTTTGCTAAATTTTGCCCTTTTTGCAGGAATGCCAGCGGGAATGGGTTCGCTTATTTTGCAGGTGCAGGCCTTTTTTACAATGGTAATTGCCTTTTTTATGCTAAAAGAGCACCCAAATCACGTGCAAATTATTGGTGCTATTATTGCATTTTTAGGAATTGGAACAATTGGTTATTATCGGTGGGAGGGAGCATCTTTATTCCCCTTTATTCTTACTATTTTGGCGGCTTTAGCTTGGGCTTTTGCCAATATTTTTACTAAAATGGCCGGTAAAATAAATCCTGTCTCTTTTGCTATTTGGGGAATGGCAATTGCTTCAATACCTCTCTTTATTCTCTCCTTTCTCATTGAAGGATTTACTGAATTTTTTCAATTTATCCTGCAACCAGATTGGCAAATATTTGCAATAATTTTATTTTCCGCTTATCCCGCCACCCTATTTGGCCTAGCCATTTGGAATTATTTACTTGGAATTTATCCAACTTCAAATGTTGCTCCCTTTACTTTATTAGTGCCAATCAGCGGTTTAATATCTGGTTGGTTATTACTTGGTGAAACAATAGCTCCATTAGAGATAATTGGAGGAATTCTTGTTATTACCGGCCTAGCGATAGGGCTAATAAGGCGCAGCTGATTGTCTTAGGCTTCCACCAATTCTAATTGGCTCAATTTTTTCACAAAGCCCGCTTTTTTCATCTGTTTCAATCATAACGCCACTAAGGCTTGCCTCTTTTTCAGCCGGCTCAAACCTTTCTCTTATTATGCCGGTTAAAAAACGATTTAATGGCTCCTCTATTTGCATGCCTATTACACTATCATAATCGCCGCACATGCCAGCATCGGTCATTAAGCCGGTGCCGCCCGTTAAAATACGTTCATCAGCGGTTGGAATATGTGTATGAGTGCCAACAACCAATGAAACCCTCCCATCTAAAAAATGCCCCATTGCCTGAATTTCAGAGCTTGCCTCAGCATGAAAATCAACCACAATAGCATCCGCTACTTCCCTTAAAGGGCATTGAATTATAGCCTCTTCAACCGCTAAAAATGGGCAATCTATGGGGTTCATAAATATTCTTCCCAAAGCCTGCACTACCAAAATTTGTTGCCCATTTCCTGCCTTAACCAAAGTTGCGCCCCGTCCCGGAGTTCCTTTAGGCATATTTATTGGGCGCAGCAAATTTTGTTCACGCTCAATAAAGCTAAGTGTTTCCTTTTGATCAAAAGCATGATCGCCTAATGTTACTACATCAGCTCCAGCCGCAACTAATTCATTAAAATGTTTCTGAGTTAAGCCACGACCATGACTTGCATTTTCGCCATTAATAATGACAAAATCCAGTTTTAGATTTTTAATCAGATTTGGTAATTTTTCACTAACAATATTGCGCCCAGCCTTACCAACAACATCACCCAAAAATAATATTCGCATTAAACCGCCTAACCTCTTTTTCGCTCACTAAATAATCAAGCCCTTTATCATGCTGTTGATATTTAATATTTTCAACTTCCTGCATGGCATAGGCATAGCCAATTATTAGCGCTCTTTTTTGCATATTGGCAATTGTTCTATCATAATAACCCTTTCCATATCCCAGCCTATTTCCATTTTTATCAAAGGCAATTAGCGGGGTTATGATAATATTGGGCTCTAATTGCTCGCTATTTTCGTCTGGTGTGGGAATATTATATAAATCTTTAGTTAATTTGGCTCCCTCTTTCCAATGACGAAAAATAAGAGCGTTGTCCTTTTTTACTACCGTAGGCAAACATAATCGTAGATTTTTTTTTCTTAAAATCTTTATTAAAGGCCTTATATCTAATTCGCTTCCAATGGGATAATAGGCGGCTATAATATCCTCATTTTTTAACGTAAAATTATTTATAAAATTTTTTGCAGCCTTTTGGGCTGCGATTTTTCGCCTTTCATCACTAATTGCATTTCTTAATGCAATATATTGTTTTCTTATATTTTGCTTTGTAAAATTGCTATTTCTCAAATTAACCACCAATAAGGAGTGCCGCCCAACCGTCTCGGTCTGCGATCTTAGGAACCTAAAATTTAGGTGGGCGCCGTATATCCAGACCCACGAGTCTGGTCAGTGACAGCTCCCTTTAAGATCGTAAGGCCCAAAGAAAAGACCAATAACAAATCGGGCAGCAAGGCTGATATATATTATAAAAATAATTTTTCAAAGTCTGATTAAGATGACAAAATAAAATTTTCGCGCCGCTACTATAAGTTTTAATGGGCAGGCTAAATTACATTCCTCGTCGGGTTTGGATATTATTTATTATTGATGGTTTCAATTTTAGAGGCGGCAATTTCAATTTTTTGCGCTATTTCCGTCATATTATCTGTAAATTTTTTCTCAAGCTCCAGGCAGGAAATATTTAATTTTTCATTTTGCGAACTAAGAAAATCCAATTCAGCCTGTAATTTTTCCATTTTTTCTTCAGCCTCTACCAAAGCGTCAACAACAGCAATGCCAGCCATAATAATGAGGCGATTATCGCCTATTTCGCCAAATTCTTCCTTAAAATTATCAACAAATTTATTAAAACGCTCCCCAAGCTGCACTAATTGGCTTTCTTGACCGTCCTCACAGGCCATGCGATATTTACGACCATTTATTTCAATATTAACCTCTGCCATTATATTGCCTATTTTACCAACACAGATTTTATGGTTTCCATTGCCCCAATAAGGCGGCGTGAGACCTCCTCTGCTCCAGCATCAAGTTTTTTTTCCCTAAGGTGAGATTGTTCAAATTTACTGGCAAGCTCATTTTTTTGCAATGATAGCTGCACTATATCATTTTGTAATTTTGCGATTATTTCGCCCTGTTCAGCAAAAGCATCAGCGGCTCGCTCTATCCGCATAAGAGCTGCCTCTATTCTTTTTGTTGCCGCTTCTAATTTATTTGATGCTGCTTCTAAATTTTCAGTGCTATCCGTTTCATTCATATAGCATTCCCAAATTATCCCCGAATCCCCTTATATAAAGCCAAATGAAAATTGATTTGGCAATAGTTCAATATATTCTTTATAAATTAACCACACAAAAGCGCCAACTTTACTATAAAATATTGACTCTAATTGCTTAGCTGCTATTTGTGCGCTAATAATTCACACATAATAGATAAATGTGACCATATATTATGCAAAATAAACATCAATCCATGACAAATGCTATTCGCATCCTCTCTCTTGATAGTGTTGAGCGGGCAAAAAGCGGTCATTTAGGCTTACCGCTTGGGGCTGCCGATATAGCTACTGTTTTATTTACTAAATTTCTTAAATTTGACCCCAAAGAACCTAACTGGCCGGATAGAGATAGATTTGTGCTTTCTGCTGGACATGGCTCTATGCTTTTATATTCGGTGCTTTATCTTTTGGGCTATGAAGATTCAACTATTGAAGGGTTAAAAAATTTTCGTCAATTGGGCGCTAAAACAGCAGGCCACCCCGAATATGGCCACTTGTCAGGCGTTGAAACCACAACCGGCCCGCTGGGTCAGGGTTTTGCCAATGCTGTTGGTATGGCAATTGCTGAGGCAAAATTGCGCGCCGAATTTGGTGAGGAGCTGGTAAATCATTATACATACTGTCTAATTGGCGATGGCTGTTTGATGGAGGGAATATCACATGAAGCCGCATCTTTAGCAGCCCACCTAAAGCTGAATAAATTAATTGTTCTTTGGGATAATAATGATGTTACCATTGATGGGCATGTTTCATTGGTTGATAGTACCGATCAAATTGCTCGTTTTAAGTCCTATGGATGGAACACATTAGAAATTGACGGGCATAATGAAGAGGAGATTAGCCGAGCGATAGAAAAAGCAAGGCAAAGTGAGAGCCCGACAATAATAGCCTGCAAAACAACAATAGGTTTTGGCGCGCCAACAAGAGCGGGAGAGGCAAAGGCGCATGGTGGCCCCTATGGTGAAAAGGAGGCTATGGGGATAAGAAAAAATCTTAATTGGGAGAATAATGAACCCTTTTTTATAGAGCAAAATATTATTGATGATTGGCGTTTGGCAGGTCTTCGCTGCACCAAGCAGAGGGTGAAATGGGAAAAGACATTAAAGGAAGAAGCCGAGAAAAATCCTGAAGAAATTGCCGATTTTAAGCGTCGTTTGCGTAATGATGTTAATTCTGAAATAGAAAAGGCAATTAATGAGCTTAAAAAGCAATATATTAAAGATATGCCAAAAATGGCTACGCGTAAAAGTTCTCTTTTAGCATTAGAAATTATTAACCAAATATTAAGCGAAACAATAGGGGGCTCTGCGGATTTGGCCAATTCAAATCTTACTAAAAGTGAAAATTTGCAAGATTTTACGGCGCAAAATTATTTGGGACGATTTATAAATTATGGCATACGTGAGCATGGTATGGCGGCCATAATGAACGGCATTGCCTTGCATGGTGGATTATTGCCCTATTCGGGTGGATTTTTTGTTTTTTCTGATTATTGCCGCGCTGCTATTCGTATGGCGGCCTTAATGCAAATAAGGGTAATTCATGTTATGACGCATGATTCTATCGGAGTTGGAGAAGATGGCCCAACCCATCAGCCAATAGAGCATTTAGCTTCATTTCGCGCTATGCCAAATATTAAGACATATCGCCCTGCTGATGCAACCGAAGTTGCTGAATGTTGGCTTTTAGCCTTAAAAGATAAGAACTCCCCTTCCATTTTAGCGCTTTCACGCCAAAATACAAAGGCTGTGCGTTCTGAATTTAGTGAAAAAAATCTCTGTGCAAGAGGTGCTTATAATTTGATTGGTCAAAATGATGCAGAAGTGGTTATATTTGCCTCAGGAACAGAAGTAGCCATTGCTCTTGATGCCTATGAAATGCTCAAAAAGCAGGATATTTCAGCAAGAATTGTCTCTGTTCCCTGTTTTGAATTATTTTATCAGCAGGATAAGGATTATCAGCGCTGCATTATTGGTAAAGCCAAAGTGCGAATTGGCGTTGAGGCGGGTGTCAGGCAGGGTTGGGATAGATTATTGGGAGATAGGGGAATATTTATTGGTATGGAGAATTTTGGCGCAAGTGCCCCCGCTAATGATCTCTATAAATATTTTAATATAACTGCAAAATCTATTGTAAAAGCAGCAAAAGAACAATTATAATAACAAAGATTAATAATAAAGGAGCCGAATATGCCTATACGCGTTGCCATTAATGGATTTGGTCGTATTGGTCGCAATATTTTGCGTGCCATTATTGAAAATAAGCGCACTGATGTTGAAGTTGTGGCGCTTAATGATTTAGGTCCGGTTGAAACTAATGCCCATTTATTTCGCTATGATAGTGTGCATGGTAAATTTAATGGTGAGGTCAAAGTTAATGGTGATACAATAGATGTCGGGCATGGACCCATAAAAGTATTGGCAGTTCGTGATCCTAAAGAATTACCCTGGAGGGAACTTGATATTGATATTGCGCTTGAATGTACCGGAATTTTTTCTGCGCGAGAAAAGGCTGCCATGCATCTTGAGGCTGGAGCAAAGAGGGTATTGGTTTCGGCTCCTTCAGCTGGTGCGGATTTAACAGTTGTTATGGGGGTAAATGACGAATTAATCTCAAAGGAACATTTGGTAATTTCTAACGCTTCATGCACCACAAATTGCCTTGCTCCATTGGCCAAAGTTCTGAATGATAGTGTGGGAATTGAACATGGTTTTATGACTACTATTCATGCCTATACTGGTGATCAGCCTACACTTGATAGAATGCATAAAGATCTTTATCGTGCCCGCGCGGCAGCCCTTTCCATGATACCAACTTCAACCGGTGCTGCTAAGGCTGTTGGCCTTGTTTTGCCCGAATTAAAAGGCAAACTTGATGGCGCTTCTGTGCGGGTTCCAACGCCCAATGTTTCGGTGGTAGATTTATCTTTTGTCGCCAAGCGCGATACGAATATTGAAGAAATAAACCAGATTGTAAAAGATGGAGCAAATTCGCCCCGCCTAAAAAATATATTAGATTATGATGAAGAGGCAAAAGTTTCTATTGACTTTAATCATGATTCGCATTCTTCAAATTTTGCCGCTGCACAGACAAAGGTAATATCTAAACGTTTTGTGCATGTAATGAGCTGGTATGATAATGAATGGGGCTTTTCTAATCGTATGATTGATGTTGCCATTGCTATTGGCAAAACGCTTTAGGTTTGATGGACTATAATTTTGACATGGTAAGGGGCGATGTAAGGGGCGATAATTAGTCTATATGGGTTTACCAATTGGCAAAGATACCAAAAACTAGCGTTGGCTGTGAGTGCAATAGCGGTGTTTATGAAAGAGTTAGTCGGTCGTGAAGATTTATCGCTCGGAAGTCAGAAATCAGAGGTCAGAAGTCGAAAAACGCAAAAATATCCATAGCAAAATCGTAAGAAAATCGCATATAGAGAGGTAAAATCTTGCAATATTAAGTGCTCAATAGGGGTAAAATATCAAAAAATATCAGTGTGATAAGAATTCTTCACGGGCAACTATTTATTCTCTTCGTTCTTAAACAGGCTGGTTTGTTCACTAATAATAGCTTTTGGCAAAGGCAAGCCCAAATGTTTATAAGCGCTTGCGCTCAGAATGCGACCGCGCGGAGTGCGGGCAATAAAGCCAATCTGTAATAAAAAAGGTTCAACAATATCCTCAATTGCATCGCGCGGTTCGCTTAATGCCGCAGCAATAGTCTCTATTCCTACTGGCCCCCCATTATAATGTTCAACAATCAGTTCTAAATAACGCCTATCCAACATATCCAAACCTTTTACATCAACATCAAGCCTTAATAAGGCCTTATCAGCAATTTGCTTTGTTACTTCTTTGGCGCCCTCAACAAGTGCAAAATCAGTAACACGACGTAATAATCTGCCGGCTATTCTTGGCGTTCCACGTGAGCGGCGGGCAATTTCAAGCGCCCCCTCTTCCAACATATTCACACCCAATAAATCTGCCCCGCGCGTAACAATTTTTACTAATTCTGCTGGCGAATAAAAATTAAGCCTTATCGGAATACCAAACCTATCTCTTAAAGGGGTGGTTAAAAGGCCTGCTCTGGTTGTGGCGCCAATAAGGGTGAATTTTGCTAAATCTATTCTGACCGAACGCGCAGCAGGACCTTCGCCAATGATTAAATCAAGCTGAAAATCCTCCATTGCCGGATAAAGAATTTCTTCAACGGCAGGGCTAAGACGATGAATTTCA
Organism: Hyphomicrobiales bacterium; assembly: GCA_015490455.1. Taxonomy (GTDB): domain Bacteria; phylum Pseudomonadota; class Alphaproteobacteria; order Rhizobiales; family Devosiaceae; genus S141-66. The sequence continues at coordinate 4,298 of WFXU01000050.1, read as the reverse complement.
TCAATGAACAAAACATCCCCCTGCTCAAGATTGGTCAAAAGAGCAGCTAAATCCCCCGCTTTTGAAATAACAGGGCCAGAGGTAGCTCTAAAGCCAACCCCAAGTTCTTTAGCAACAATTTGCGCCAAAGTCGTTTTGCCTAAACCCGGAGGCCCCACAAAAAGCACATGATCAAGTGCGGTTTTTCTTTGCCTAGCCGCTTTAATAAACACTTGCAAATTTTCTCGAGCCGCTTCCTGTCCAACAAATTCATCAAAACCGGATGGGCGTAGTGCAACATCATTTATGCCATCTTTTTCCGCTGTGGGAGAGGTAAAATTATTCATTTACTCAACTCCCTTAATCCCAAGCGAATAAGTTTTGCTACTTCCACTTCCTCCCCCTCTTTGGCAATTATTCTGGCAATAGTGGCCGAAGCCTGTATTGAGGAATAACCAAGATTGCTAAGCGCTGAAATAGCATCTTTTGCATTATTGGAGGCTGCTTTCTTATTTAAGGCGGATTGTAAATTGGAATGGGCAATATTTAAGGTAGAAATATCGGCTACTTTCCCCTTTAATTCACTAATAATTCTTTGTGCTAATTTTTGCCCAACCCCCAAAGGGCGACTCATTGCGGCTTTATCTTCTAAAGCAATGGCAGAATTTATTTCATCGGGCGAAAAAGTTGAAAGAATAGCCAAAGCCACTTTTGCCCCCACCCCCTGCACCTCTGTCAAAATATTAAACCAGAATTTTTCTTCTTTCGTGGCAAAGCCATAAAGTTTTATAAAATCTTCTCTTACCACCATTTCTGTAAATAAAACCGCTTCCTCTCCTAATTTAGGTAAAAGGTTGAGCGAGCGAGAAGAGCAAAATAGCTGATAGCAAACGCCATTTACATCAAGTAATATAAAATCATCGCTAATCTCATCAATAATGCCTTTTAATTTTGCTATCATTATTTTCTCAACTAATAGTCTTCCTTAAATTCAATTTATGCCAGATAATCACTATTCCAAACAATCTGATTTGTCCAAATTTAGAAGCAAACACCTATGGAACCAGATGGTTTTAGGAGCCTGCCACAAAATATTTACTCATAACAGCTTGCCTATGGTGCGCATGAGTAATCGCAATAGCTAGTGCATCTGCATCATCAATGCCAGAAAAATCAGCCGATGGAAGTAGGGTCTTAACCATTATTTTTATTTGATTTTTATCGGCATGTCCCGTGCCAACCACAGATTTTTTAATCAAATTTGCCGCATATTCGCCAACGGGTAGACCTAATGCTGCCGGCGTCATCAGCGCAATGCCTCTTGCTTGCCCAAGTTGCAAAGCAGAGCGTGCGCCAGCGCTAATAAAGGTTTCTTCAACCGCCGCCTCATCGGGCTGATATTTTTTTATAATTGCTAAGATTGCCTCAAATAAAAATACCAATCTTGAAGCTAATTCACCATTTTCAGGCGGTTTTATCACCCCACAAGCAATAAATTTGAGCCGATTATTAAAACTATCAATAATCCCCCATCCACAGCGTCTTAAGCCCGGATCTATCCCAATGATTCGCACAATTTCTTTCATATTTTACCTTTAACATTTTTGCTTATCTTAGCAAGATAAAAGTGAACAAAAGGGAAACGCTTTATAAATAAGGCAAATTTATTTTTACAAAAATAAAAATCAAACCATAACTAAACCCATCTTAATAGTTGACAATGTGAGGCTCTTACTGGTCTATTCTTTTAATATGGGTTAAGTTCGCTTTGCTTTAGAAGCGCATCTATCTGGATTTTTGGGGGGTCAAAATGGAATTATTAGGCTGGATATTTCTTGGACTACTCATTGTCATTATTGGCTATATTATCATTGTATATAATAATTTCATCAAAAATCGCCAATTAGTTGAAGAGGGTTGGTCGGGAATTGATGTGCAATTAAAGCGTCGCGCAAATTTAATTCCAAATATGTTAGAAACGGTAAAGGGCTATATGGGGCACGAAAAGGGTGTGCTTGAGGCGGTAACAAATGCCCGTGCTGCCGTGCAAAATGCCGCGAGCGCCGGCCCTGCTGAGCGCTCTAAGCTAGAATCTGTTCTTTCTGGGGCGCTGGGGAAATTAATTGCAATAGCCGAAAACTATCCAGAATTAAAGGCAAATACTACTTTTCTGGAATTTCAAGGCGCTTTGCAAATGGTTGAAGATGAAATTCAGCTCTCACGCCGTTATTATAATGGCTCCGTTAGAAATCTAAATATTTTGGTCGAATCATTTCCTTCAAACATAATCGCCAATATATTCAAATTTGAAAAGGCGGAATATTTTGAGCTCGAAAATGAAACTGATCGCGCCGTTCCTAATATTTCCTTTAGCTAAAATGTATTTTTGCCAAATTAGCAAAATAAATTATTCTTTGTTTAAGGGATTTTTCTTCAAACTCTTATTTATTCTCATCTTATTTTTTCAACCAGCCTTTATACTAGCAAAAGAGGAAATAATTAATTTCTCAGCCAATATAAATTTATTAAGTGATGGCTCGGTTGATGTGATTGAAAAAATAACAGTGCGCGCTGAGGGAATAAAAATTAAGCGCGGTATTTATCGTGATATTCCTACCATTATGATAAATAATGATGGCTCTCAATATTCTTCTAAGCTGGAGATCATTTCAGTTAAGAAAAACGGTGTTAAGGAGCCATATTTTACAACAAAAATAAAAAATGGCATTCGCCTTTATATTGGCCAATCTTCGGTTTTTTTGCCAAAAGGGCAATATGAATATGAAATATATTATAATATGACACGCCAAGTGCGCTTTTTTGCCGATCATGATGAATTATTTTGGAATGTAACGGGTAATTTTTGGGATTTTCCTATTAATAAAACAATAGCAAAAATTAACTTGCCTGATGGTGCTAAAATTAGTGATATAATTGCTTATAGCGGTGCCTTTGGCTCTAAAGAACAGAATGTAACAATAAATAAATTAAGCGATAATAATGTAATTTTTATAGCTAATCGCTCCTTTGCTCCTTTTGAAGGAATGACTGTTGCAGTAAAATTTCAAAAGGGGGTAATTAGTGAACCTAATATTGACGAAAAAATTATCCTTTATTTTCTGGATAGAAAAAATATTTTTCTTCCTCCATTTTTAGCCATTTTGGTTTTTATTTATTATCTATATAGTTGGCTCAGAGTTGGACGCGACCCTCAAAGGGGGGTTATTATTCCGCTTTTTTATCCGCCTAAAAATTTTTCACCTGCTTTAGTTCATTATGTATGGAAAATGGGTTGGAAGAAGGCTGGCTGGACTGCCTTTGTTGCAGCTTTGGTAAATTTAGCAGTTAAAGGCCTAATCAGGATTGAAAAGGAAAAAAATAAGACGATAATTTATGCAACTGCAAAAAGGGTGAATTCATTACCAACAGGGGAGCAAATAATTTATGATTTTATCAAAGCGAAAATTAAGCTTCCCATAGATAAATCTAATGGGGAGAGAATAAATAAAATTAGACAGCAATTTACTAAACAAATTGGCATTGAAAATCGGCAAATATATTTTAGGGATAATTTTTTCTATTTAATATTTGGCTATATTTTATCTATTATTTGCCTATTTATCCTAGTATTTTTTGGTATTTTACATTTATCTATCGCCTTTGGCGCAATATTTATCGGCATAGTGCTAGGCTTATCATTTGCCGGATTTATTAATATTTGGATGGGTAGCAGGATTAGGAGCTTTTTCCTTATTATATGGTTTTCTTTATTTGGGTTTAATTTTTTCTCTTCATTTCTTTTGTTTTTGACTGAAATATCTGCGCTAAATGCAATAATTGCCGTTATTTCAATTATTATGATAAATATTATTTTCACAATTTTAATGCGCGCGCCAACTATTTTAGGCCAGCAAAAACGTGATGAAATTGCAGGCTTTAAGCTCTATCTGGAAACGGCCGAAAAGACACGGCTTAATGCGCAAAATATGCAAACAGAACCAGAATTAAGTATAAAGAGATTTGAAGAAATACTTCCATACGCTATTGCTTTGGGAGTTGAAAAAATATGGTCGGATTATTTTGTTAGCAAATTGGCCAAAAATGCTATTCCCAATATTGATAAAAACTATCGCCCCGACTGGTATAGAGGTGTTGATTTTTCCCCCAGCAATTTTAGTAAAAATATTAATTCTATTAGCAAAGCTTTAAGTGCTTCAATGATTGCGGCGCAAAGTGTAAGTTCATCCTCTTCAGCTTTTTCTTCCAGTGGTGGATTTTCCGGAGGGGGAGGAGGAGGCGGTGGTGGAGGAGGCTGGTAA
>WFXU01000049.1 GCA_015490455.1 Hyphomicrobiales bacterium | reverse complement strand
CAAAAATTTGTAATAATATGTTATTGGCTATTTCAATGATTGGGGTTAGTGAGGCTTTCAATCTGGCCGATAGTTTGGGGCTGGATAGGCAGAAATTATTTGATATTGCCTCAAATTCTTCTGGGCAATGTTGGTCGCTTAACACTTATTGCCCGGTGCCTGGTCCTGTCGAGACTGCTCCAAGCAATAATAATTATCGTCCCGGTTTTTCTGCTTTTATGATGTTAAAAGATTTGCTTCTTTCGCAAAATGCGGCAGATGAAAATAATATTATCACGCCTTTAGGCAGAAAGGCCAAAAATCTTTATGAAGATTTTGTTGCAGGGGGAAATGGGGAGACTGATTTTTCTGCCATTATTAAATATTTGCGTCGGCTGGAAAATTAATTAACAAATTTTTGCTCAATATAATTGAGTAAAATTTGCTTAAATTGTTCTCCTATATCCCTCCCTCTTAAAATATAAGCCTTTTTTCCCTCAATAAAAACGGGTGCAGATGGGGTTTCTCCTGTTCCGGGAAGGGAAATGCCAATATCGGCATGTTTACTTTCGCCCGGCCCATTTACAATACATCCCATGACGGCAATATTCAGATTTTCAATTCCCCTATATTTAGCTTTCCATTCTGGCATAGAAGCGGCAATAAATTCTTCAATTTCTTTGGCTAATTGTTGAAATAGGCTTGAGCTGGTGCGCCCACAACCCGGACAGGCAGCAACTTCTGGAGTAAATTTACGAAAACCCATGCTTTGCAATAATTGGCGCGCAATTTTTACCTCTAAACTTCTATCAGCCTGCGGCTCTGGGGTGAGAGAAATTCTGATTGTATCGCCAATTCCCTGCTGTAATAAAATTCCAAGCGCGGCGCTTGATGCAACTATCGCCTTTGAGCCCATGCCTGCTTCGGTCAATCCTAAATGAAGCGCATAATTTGAACGCGCGCTCAAATTTTGATAGATTTTTATCAGGCTTTGCACATTTGAAGTTTTAGCAGAAAGAATTATTTTATCGGCACTGAGCCCCAGATTTTCCGCTCTTTTTGCGCTTAATAAAGCAGATTGAACCATCGCTTCAATCATTATATCTTTACTGGTTTGTGGATTATCACAATTTTTATTTTCATCCATTAATCTGGTAAGTAAATCCTGATCGAGCGAACCCCAATTAACCCCAATCCTAATTGGTTTGTCATATTTAATGGCTAAATCTACCAGTTCAGAAAATTGCTTATCGCGTTTATCCTTAAAGCCAACATTGCCCGGATTAATACGATATTTTGCCAGCGATTTGGCGCAATCAGGAAAATCCTTAAGCAATTTATGTCCAATATAGTGAAAATCACCCACTAAAGGCACATTAATACCCTTTTTTTCTAATTTTTCATAAATATAAGGAACCGCCCGCGCCGCTTCATTCCTATCAACAGTTAGGCGCACAATTTCAGAACCAGCTCTTGCCAATTCTGCTATTTGTTCAACAGTTGTTTCAATATCTGCCGTATCTGTATTGGTCATTGATTGCACGATTATTGGCGCATCTGCGCCAATTTTAACACCACCAACATCAACCTGAATTGTTTTTTTTCGCATTTTAGATGAATTTATTTAGTTAACCTATCAGCAAAACCTTTTTGCTTGGTTGGGGATATATTCATTTTGTCTAGCTATTAAACTTTATGGTAAAATCAATATAATTAATTTTGCATAGAGTCTAAAAATATCTCAACCTGTTCCCACATTCCCTTTGACCATAAATTGCCATGCGTTCCACCTTCCATAATCCATAATTTTTGCCCATTTTTGGCTAAAGCGAATAATTTTTTAGCTTGCTCAACGGGAATTATTTTATCATTTGTGCCATGCCCAATAAATAGGGGCTCTTCAACCTCTTTAATCCATTCGCGCGAGAGATATTTATCTTTAAGCATAGCGCCTGCCGGTATAAATGGATAGCGTTGTTGAGCAACATCCGCTGCCGATAAAAATGGTGTTTCAAGTATTAATGCCTGTGCCTCACGTTTGGATGCTACATAGGTGGCAGGGGCAGAGCCAAGCGATCTTCCATAAAGAATTATCGGTTTTTGTTTTGCTGCAGCCCAATCAAATACGGCCAAACTATCATTAAGAATATTTTCTTCATTCACTTTGCCAAGCGACATAGGATAGCCGCGATAATCAAAGGCTAATAAGCCAAAGCCAGATTTTACCATTTTTTTCAGGCGCTCATATTGTTCAGAAAAACTGCCCTGATTGCCATTAAAATAAATAATAATTGGTTTTTCTTCTTTTGGCTCAACATACCAGCCACGCACTACCAATGAGGGTGCAGTTTCTTCAACCGGAATAGAGATAATTTGCGCTCCCTCAATTTGCGCCTTTTCAAGAGAAATAACTTCTCCATTGGTCTCATATTGCATATTTCTTTGATTTTTATAGAGGAATAATATGACGCCCAGATATAGTGATAAAATTACTATAAATGTCCAAATTAGAATTTTTCGCATATATCCCTCTTTGTTTCTTTTATTTCTCAATCTGCATCATATTTTTTCATTTTTCACCTTCCCGCATCATTTCCGCCCCTTTTAACGGCTACATACCTGCCTTCCCCTTGCCCCCCTGTCGCTTGCCCTCTTATCTGCCTCCTTCCCCCCTTGTCTGCTGCCCCCTTGTCCCCTTGTCCCCT
>WFXU01000048.1 GCA_015490455.1 Hyphomicrobiales bacterium | reverse complement strand
TAGTGCCAAAAACTGCCTTTTTAGTGGTAGGTGATGAAATAAGGGAAGTGCAGGCGGATAGTCTAAAAATAGGAGATATTATAGAAGTCAAGCCGGGGGGTAGAATAGCGGCTGATGGGATAATTATTGAGGGGCAAAGCGCCATTGATGAATCTAGCGTTACCGGCGAATCAATAGCGAAAAATAAAAAGGTTGGAGAGGGGGTTTATGCTGGCTCAATAAATACGGATAGGCTAATTCGTATTAGAGTAGAAAAAGCGGCGCAAAATAACATGATATCGCGCATTTTACATTTGGTTGAAGAAGCCCAAGCCAGTAAATCTCCTACCGCGCGTTTTATTGATAGATTTTCGCGCTATTACACGCCAGCAGTTATTGTGGTTTCAACATTAATTGCAATTATTCCGCCACTATTTTTTGCAGCTGAATGGACAGCATGGATATATAAGGGCTTGGCAATTTTACTTATTGGCTGCCCCTGTGCGCTGGTGCTTTCAACTCCGGCTGCTATTACTTCCGGTATTTCTTCAGGTGCGCGTCAGGGCTTATTGATGAAAGGTGGGGTTGTGCTTGAGGCAATAGGAAAGGTTAGTAAAATTGCCTTTGATAAAACCGGCACTTTGACTAAGGGAAAGCCAAGACTTACCGATGTTAAGATATTTTCTGGCGATGAAAAGACTATGTTTGAATTAGCTGGCGCGGTTGAGGTCGGTTCTTCCCATCCGCTCGCCATCGCCATTATGGATGAGGTAAAAAAGCGTAATATTAAAATTCCCAAAGCAAGTAATTCTGAGGCTCTAAGCGGGCGTGGTGTTAGAGCAAAAGTTAAAGGAGAGATTATAACTGTGGCTTCTGCCCGCTTTAGCGCTGAAATGACCAAATTTACCGAACAACAAAATAAAATAATTGAAAAGCTCGAAGATGAAGGAAAAACTATTGCCATAGTTCTTAAAGGAAAAGAAATTTTAGGGCTATTTGCGCTACGTGACGAATTAAGGGAAGATGCAATAAGCGCGCTAAATCTATTAAAGAAGCAGGGCATTTCCTCTATTATGTTAACTGGCGATAATGCCAGGACGGGAAGGGCTTTAGCCAAGCAGCTAGGAATTGAAGTAAAGGCCGAAATGTTGCCCGAAGATAAATTTAACACTATTGCTCAACTAAAGCAGCAGGGAACCATAGCAATGGTTGGTGATGGTATAAATGACGCACCTGCCCTTGCCAGCGCCGATATTGGCATTGCTATGGGGGGAGGGACAGATGTTGCTCTTGAGACCGCAGATGCAGCCCTGTTGCACGAAAAGGTGAGCGACGTGCCAGCTTTGGTTGGTCTTTCGCGGGCGACAATGGCTAATATTTATCAAAATATAACGGTGGCTTTAGGCTTAAAGGCGGTGTTTTTAGTTACTACAATGATAGGAATGACCGATTTATGGATGGCAATTCTGGCTGATACGGGGGCAACGGTCATTGTTACATTAAACGCTTTGCGCCTGCTTGGATATCGTTTGAAACAGTGATGTAAATCAATGTGAAATATAAATCACTATCTATATTAAACGGGCGGGGGATATTGTGAAGGAGATAGTAATGAGAATGAATAAAATATTAAGTTTAGCTATTTTGCTTTCAGGATTTGGCTTTAGCATAAATGCAAATGCAAACGAGCAAAATGAAATGATTGTCTATAAAACCCCATATTGTGGCTGTTGCACTGGCTGGGCTGAGGCTGTTGCTAAGGCTGGATATAAGGTCAAAGCGATAAATGTTGAGGATTTAACCGAAATAAAGCAACAGGCAAATGTAACAGATGAACTTGCTGGTTGTCATACAACATTTTTTACAACAGATTTTGGCGAATATATTCTTGAAGGGCACGTGCCTTTGCAAGCGATTGATAAATTACTCAAGGAAAAACCAGATATTCGCGGTATTGCAGCTCCCGGAATGCCTGCCGGCTCGCTTGGCATGGGGTATGATCCAAATGCCAGATATAATATTTATGCTTTTAGTGCAGATATGAACAAAAAGCCTATTTTATTTTATCAGGCGGGACAATAGTTTTACCATAATAAATTTATAACAAACTTGACTCTTTTAGCTCTTTTATATCCTATGGATATGGGAGGGCTTTATGGATAATATAATTGCAAAAAATATTGGGGTCAAAGAGGGCTTAGAAAAATCGAATAGGGGTGATTTTTTAAGCCGCTATACTAATAATCAATGGTATTGTTTTCAGGCGCGCCAGACGGTTTATTATAATGTTTTTTCTTCTGAAAAACTTGATGAATTAGACCTGATAAAAATGGCAAAAAATCTCATAAGATTAGCGCCGCAATTAGGCACTGGCTTTAATGGTGCGATTAAAGATAAGCCGCTTAGTGATGATATTCTTAAAGAAATAGTTTCTGTAAAATCCGTTCAATCATTAGACGGATATCCAGAAAAATTTGATATGATAGCTGATGAATTATTCGATAAAACAGATATTCCATTTTTCCGCATCAGAGCGGTAGTAAGAGAAGATGGGAAAGATGATTTAGGTCGTCAATCTATGATTAGCATCATCTCAACCCATGCTTTAATAGAAGGAGCTGATGCGGCCTTATTAAGCCGCTCAAAAGCTTTGAGCAAAGAAATAGTCAGCACAAAACTTAAGAAAAATTCTAAGTTACAGCGGATTTTATATAATCTTACTGCGGCAATTTTAGCTCCATTACAGCTTATTGTTGCTGAATTTTTGGTGCCAAAAAAATTAGACGCTAATTATAGGGCATTAAGCATTAAGCGCGAGCAGATAAAAAATATTTCTGAAAAATTAAATATATCTCAGCGCGCACTAGTTTTCGCTTTGGCAAGCTATGTGCTTAATAATAGGGGCAAGGGCTTTAGTAAAAAAAATATCAATACAATTTACGCCGACTTAGATAATGCTTCACCCTTTCAAACCAATGATGATTATTTTAATTTTAGAATGGTGGAGATGAAATTAAAATATGATGATGATTTTATCACCTATGCCAAAAATGTCGAATTGGCAATTAAGCGAGTGGAAGAAAAAAATATTGCCAAAACTCAAGCCTTGTTAAATGCAATGTTTGCTACCCATAGAAAATTAAAAAAACTTATGCCTTTTCTATATAGGGGTAGGGTTTTTCGTTTTTCCGGAAAATATCATATGTCCTTATCATTATTGCCGCCGCAAAGATTATTTGGGCGCTTAACTAAGGGAATGATTGAACCTATTTATGCCGGAACCTTCCATCCGGGTATAAATATGTGTGTATTTGCTCCGGGACGCCATTATATTACATTTAATTTTTCTGTCCAAAATCGCTTTCTTAAAATGATTGCCGATCTGCCTATTTTACTGGATAAAACAGAGCAGGATCTAAACTAAAATTATAGCTAAATTTTTCAGAGCAATATAATTGGTCAAGCGTGAGCTATGCGATTTTGGTAAATGTTTGAATATTAGCGCTATCCAAATTGCCCTAATAGATTTAAGGATAGGGCAGAACTTGTAGCCGGTAGCGGCTAGGGTTGAGGCAGTAGACTTGGCTATGGGTAGAATAATTGTGGTTCATCCGGGCCAGTTTAAGATGACCAGTCACCGGCTAAATAGCTGATCTTCGCCTCATCTGGCGTTTGAGTTCTCGGCAAGCCGCTTTTCATGCACCCACGCGGAATGAACTAATATATTTCCGCTTTCCATTTTCTGATTTCTGAGTGATAAAACCTTCACGACCAACTATTCAGCCACTTATTAAAATTGCATAGCTCACGCTTGATTGAATATTATTTGGGGGAATTTTGCTACATATTCGGCCAAATCATATATTAGCCAGGCCACATATTATAAATTTTTAACCAACTTGCCGGCAAAGTTTCAGACAGATATATCCCCAACAAACCTCTAATCATGAACACTACGAGTACGTAAAAATCTTTCTCCGCCCATAATTATTAAATTATCATTTTTTCCAATATTATCTTTATTTTTGCGCTCATAATCCATTTTGTTAAGCACAAAACGTATAATTTCAAGCCGCGCTCTTCTTTTATCATTAGCCAGAACAACTGTCCAAGGAGCATGTTTACTATCGGTAGCCTTTAACATTTCATTTCTGGCCTTAGAATAATCGTCCCATTTCTCAAGCGCTTTAATATCAATTGGGGAGAGTTTCCATATTTTAAGGGGATTATGTCTTCTGTCGTGAAAACGTTTAAGCTGCATTTCACGACCAATATTCAGCCAAAACTTAAATAAATGAATTTTATCATCTACTATCATTTTTTCAAAAATTGGCGCTTCCTTTAGAAAATTTCTCGTCTGTTCCTTTGTGCAAAACCCCATAACCGGCTCAACCCCAGCCCGATTATACCAGGAGCGATCAAAAAGAACGCTCTCTCCACTTGCCGGCAAATGACGGGCATAGCGCTGAAAATACCATTGTGAACGTTCCCTATCATTGGGCTTTGGCAAAGCGATTACCCGATTATAGCGCGGGCTTATATTTTGCATATAAGTTTTGATTGCTCCGCCCTTACCCGCACTATCGCGCCCCTCAAATATAATTGCAATGCGCCCCCCACTTTGCTGTAAATGGCTTTGTAATTTTACCAATTCCAGATGCAAATCTTTTAATTCAGCCTCATATATTTGCCGCTTTAGCCTTTTGTTATAAGGATAATTACCCGATTGGAGACTAGCCTTTTTAATGGCTTTGGGCAGAACCGGATCATTAATATCAAAATTGTCAAAATTATAATTTTGGCTCATTTATGCTATACTGGCTTTATGAATTATAATTTTGCTTAAAAAGCAAATTTATGTAAATTATGAATCTTTGAACATTGAGAATAAAGTGACACAAAGAATAAATAAAATAAATAGAAAAATATATATTAGCTGGTTTTACCAAAATCGCTGGCCAATATTGGCTTGTTTAATATTTATTACAATTTTGTTTTTTAGCGGCCTTATTCCATTTTGGCTGGGGTTAGTGGGCTTTATTTTTTTGTCTCTAACTATTCTTTTGGCAAATAGGGTAGATGAAAAATATTTGTCACCAAAAAATAAGCCAAATGCTATATCAGAAATTAATGACAAAAAATTCAAACTAAAAAAAAATGAAAATATATTTGAATTTACTGATATTCTGATCGAGCCTACTTTTATCCTAGATGAAAAAACCATTATTCTATATATGAATAAGGCGGCAAAAAATGAGTTTCCGGGTGCTCAAAGCGCTAGTCCTATTTCGTTTTTTTTTCGCGCGCCAAAATTTGTAACTTCCATTGAAAAGGCTATAAAAAATAATCAGGCACAAAATATAAATTTTACCCAATCTTTACATAATGAAAAATATTTTTCCTGCTCTATTTTACCATTTAATTTTTCTGCCGCAAAAAACAAAAAAAAACACATAATAATTTTAATGCATGACATTACTGCACAAAAAAGAGCTGAAAAAATGCGCTCTGACTTTATTGCCAATGCCAGCCATGAACTACGCACCCCCCTTAGTTCAATAATGGGATTTATTGAAACCTTACAGGGGCCGGCAGCAAAAGATGAAAAAGCAAGAAAAAAATTCCTAAAAATCATGCATGCTCAAGCACAAAGAATGTCAAAATTAATTGATGATTTATTATCACTTTCTCATATTGAATTAAAGGAACATGTTAAACCCTCTGATGATATAGATCTATCGCAAATCATATTAAGCGTTTGCGAAAGCCTACAAAACCAAGCAAAAGAAGCCGGTCTGAAAATAGAACTTAATATTTTACCCAGCCCAACATTCATTAAAGCGGATAAAAATGAACTTTTTGAATTATTGGAAAATATCATTGATAATGCAATTAAATATGGCGTAAGGGGTGAAAAAATAGAAGTAATTTTGCAAAAATCAAAGGAAAAAGATTTTGCCTATCAGCTAAATATTATTGATTATGGGATTGGGGTTAGCAAAAAAGATTTACCACGTTTAACAGAGCGATTTTATCGAGTTGACGCCGATATTAGCCGCCAAAAAAAGGGAACCGGATTGGGATTAGCAATAGTCAAACATATATTAAATAGACATGAGGCTAAGCTGAATATTAATTCAGAATTGGGTATTGGAACAAATGTTGAAATTTTGTTCAAAAAATAGTTTTTTGCCTGAATATTTATATAAATCTTTTCTTGTCATAAAACTGTAATAAAACTGACATACAGACTTCATCGAATATTGATTAGGGGATTTTTAGATTAGCTTTGGCTTTTCTTAAATTCTAAATCAAGGGGAAAATTATGAAATTAATATCAATCATAAAAATTCTTAGTGTCTGTTTAGCTGTCTTTTCAGCCAATAGCGCCTATGCTAGGGAAAGAATACAAATTGTTGGCTCTTCCACTGTTTTTCCATTTGCAACTGCAGTTGCTGAACGTTTTGGACAAATAAGTGATTTTCAAACCCCAATTGTTGAATCAACCGGAACTGGGGGTGGAATAAAACTTTTTTGTGCCGGAGTTGGTGAAAATACACCCGATATAAGCAATGCTTCACGTAAAATTAAAAATAGTGAAATTGATAAATGTCTATCTAACGGAGTTACGCCAATTGAAGTAAAAATTGGTTATGATGGTATTGTGCTTGCAAATGCCAAATCTGGTCCCTCTTTTTCTTTATCGCGTGAGCAGATTTTTTTGGCCTTAGCCAGAAATATAGTGATTAATGGTGAACTGGTTCCCAATCCATATGAAAATTGGTCGCAAATTGACCCTAGCCTGCCAAATGAAAAAATTGAGGTTTTAGGCCCACCGCCAACTTCAGGAACACGCGATGCCTTTGTTGAATTAGTAATGAAAGAAGCCTGTCAGGAAGGAATTGAAAAGCAATTTTGTGCCGATATTCGTGAAGATGGGGCTTATATTGACGCCGGTGAAAATGATAATCTTATTGTGCAAAAATTAGAGGCTAATCCAGGTGCTGTTGGGATTTTTGGCTTTTCCTTTCTTGATCAAAATAGTGATAGTCTTAAGGGGGCAATGATTGATGGGGTTGAAGCCGAATTTGAAAATATTGCTCTTGGGGATTATCCTATTTCGCGTTCGCTCTTTTTCTATCTCAAAAAAGAACATGTCGGTATAATTGCCGGCCTAATGGAATATGTGGAAGAATTTACTTCTGACGCCGCTTGGGGGGAAGATGGTTATTTAGCCGAGAAAGGACTTATTCCCCTCTTAGAGGAGGAGCGAGAAAAATATCGTAACAATGCCCTAAATTTAATCGCCGTTGAAAAATAATTACTAAAACCGTTATCCCTCTCAAGGGGATAGCGTTAATGGGGATAGTTTAAGTGATTAATAGTTTTTTACCTATTATTATTTTTATAATTTTATCGGTAATCATATTTTTGCTTGGGCGGCAAAGGGCAATATTAGTCTGTAATGGAAAAATATCACTCCTACATTCAAAACCCTCATTTCACGGCGCATATTTGACTATTATTTCCTTAGGGCCAGCAATTTTTTTAGCCCTATTATGGTTGATTTTTTCTAACTATCTAAGCCAAATTTATGTAATAGGCGAATTGGGCGAAAAATTTTCTGCCATTTCCCCAGCCGAACAGGCCTCTTTTTTGCGTAAGAGTCGCGCTTTAGCTAATGGGCAATTAATTGGCCAAAGTAATGAATTAATAGAATTAGCCGCACTTTATTTTGAGCAATTTCAAATATTGGGAAATATTATTATTTCCTCTTTGAGTATAATTATAATTTTGGGGGGAATATTTATCGGCCTAAGGCAAATTTCCCCAAATTTACGTGCCCGCCAATTTGTAGAAAAAACTATTTTCTTTTTACTAATTGGAGCTTCAATGATCGCTATTTTAACAACTATTGGCATAGTTTTTTCGCTTATTTTTGAGAGTTTACGTTTTTTTAGTAAGGTTCCCTTTTTAAGTTTTTTCTTTGGCCTAAATTGGTCGCCACAAAGCGCATTTGAAGGCGCAGGAGAAGCCGCTTCCCTTCGTAATGCAGAAGTTTTTGGCGCTGTGCCAGTATTTGTTGGCACTTTTTTAATTACCCTTATTGCCATTTTAATTGCCGCGCCTATTGGTCTAATGTCGGCAATTTATCTTTCTGAATATGCTTCAAAAAAAATGCGCTCTATCGCTAAACCAATTTTGGAAATTTTGGCGGGCATTCCAACAGTTGTATATGGTTTTTTTGCAGCTCTTAGCGTTGCTCCCTTTTTTCGTCGCACTGGCGAAACATTTGGACTATCTATTTCCTCCGAAAGCGCATTAGCCGCCGGTTTAGTAATGGGAATAATGATTATTCCCTTTGTTTCTTCCCTTTCAGATGATGTTATAAATGCGGTGCCACAAAGTTTACGCGATGGTTCAGCTGGACTGGGAGCAACAAAATCCGAAACAATCATAAAGGTTGTTTTACCTGCGGCTTTACCAGGAATTGTTTCAGCCTTAATGCTGGCTATCTCCCGTGCCATTGGCGAAACAATGATTGTTGTTATGGCGGCAGGATTGGCGGCTAATTTAACAATAAATCCCTTTGAAGCCGTAACAACAGTAACAGTGCAAATTGTAACATTGTTGGTTGGGGATCAGGAATTTGACAGCGCCAAAACATTGGCCGTTTTTGCGCTTGGTTTAGTGCTATTTTGTGTAACATTAATATTAAATATTATCGCCCTAAGGGTAATAAGAAAATATAAAGAACAATATGAATGAACAGGAAAAAATTTTAATTCATACTAGCAAAGACGCTAAAAAACGTTTGCAAAAACGCTATAGAAAAGAGCGCCGCTTTAGGTTTTTTGGCCTGTTGGCTATTCTTATCTCAATGGGGTTTTTATTTACTTTGCTCTTTACGATAATTTATAAGGGGTTGCCAGCCTTTAGCCAACATTTTATTTCGCTTCCATTTAATATGAGCAATCTTAATAGTGCTGATATTAATTCTTTGAAAAAAGCAAATTATGATGGAATAATCCGCAATGCAATCAGAGAGCAATTTCCAACAGTTAAAAAGCGTAAAGATAAAAAATTATTAAGCGGATTAATATCTTCCGGCGCGCCAATAATTCTGCGCGAGCAGATTTTAGCCAATCCGCAAAATATAAATAATCCTCTCTCTTATGAAGTGCCAATTTCCGACATGGCCGACCTTTATCTAAAGGGGAAAATATCCAGCGATATTTGGCGGGAGGAAAATAAAGAATTAGAAATTATTAATATTGAAAAAAATAGAGTCATAATAAATTATGAAGGAGATATTTTTACTAATATTTTTACCAAAATTAATTTACGCCTGCAAAATAATATAAGGAAATTAACTAAGCAGGTTGAAGGGCTGATTTTATCGCGCGATAGGAGCGAACAAATTATTGCACAAATGGGGGAGAAAATTTTATCAGCCAGCGAAGAAGAAAAAGAGCGTTTAATTAGAGAACGAGATAGGGAAATAAATAAATTAAATTCAACTTTGACTAATATTGACAAAATAAAAAAGCAAATAAGTAAAGTTGAGCAAGAACAAAAACAATTATATAGTGAAGGCGCAAAATTAGACGAAAATGATGCTTCATTTTTACTTTATTTGGCGCAAGGGGTAATAAAATTGGAGAAAATTACCCCTTCAAATATTGAGGGGGAAATTTTATTACCACTGCAAACTGAAAACCACTCTATTATAGATAAATGGAAAATTAGAACTATTGAGCCAGCTCAATCCAATCGCAAATTTTCTGATAAGGAAATTGTTTGGACTGACGAACTGGTCGCAAAAGGATATATAAAAAACAATTTTAATTGGATTTTCTTAACTCGTGGCGCCTCGCGTGAAGCTGAGATGGCCGGCATTTGGGGGGCTGTTGTTGGCTCATTCCTCACGCTAACTATTACATTGATTTTTGCCTTTCCACTTGGCGTTGCAGCCGCTATTTATCTTGAAGAATTTGCTCCCAAAAACCGCTTAACCGCAATAATAGAGGTTAATATTAATAATTTAGCCGCTGTTCCCTCAATCATATTTGGTTTATTAGGGTTAGCGGTATTTTTGAATTTTTTTGGCCTTCCCCGCTCTGCTCCCCTTGTCGGCGGTATGGTTTTAGGGCTGATGACTTTACCAGTAATTATTATAGCTTCAAGGGCTGCGCTTAGATCTGTCCCTCCCTCAATAAGAGAAGCGGCACTTGGCATTGGCGCTTCAAAAATGCAAACAGTTTTACACCATGTTTTGCCTCTGGCAATGCCGGGAATAATGACCGGAACCATTATTGGATTAGCCCAAGCGCTTGGCGAAACAGCCCCCCTATTAATGATAGGCATGGTGGCCTTTATAGTTGATATACCATCTAGTTTTGTTGATTCAGCAACGGTTTTGCCGGTGCAAATATATATGTGGGCGGATTTTCCTGAAGCAGCATTTGAGCAAAAAACTTCGGCGGCAATTATGGTTCTATTGGCGTTTTTAATTTTAATGAACGCTCTGGCAGTAATTTTGCGCAAAAAATTTGAAAGACGTTGGTAAAATGGCAGAAAATAATAAAAATAATAATCAGACAAAAATCAAAATGCGCGGACGCAATGTTAATGTGTTTTATGGCGAGAAACAGGCTCTATTTGATGTTAATTTAGATATTGAACAAAATAAGGTAACTTCACTAATTGGTCCTTCAGGATGTGGCAAATCCACCTTTTTACGCTGTCTTAATCGCATGAATGATACGATTGACATATGTAGGGTGAGCGGTCAAATTACCCTTGATGATGAAGATATATATGCCAAACAAATTGATGTAGTGGAGCTACGCGCGCGCGTTGGTATGGTTTTCCAAAAGCCAAATCCTTTTCCAAAATCAATTTATGAAAATGTTGCCTATGGCCCCAAAATTCATGGTTTAGCAAATTCAAAGGCGGAATTTGATGAAATTGTTGTCAAATCTTTACGCCGCGCGGGGCTTTTTGAAGAGGTAAAAGATAGGCTGGATGAACCGGGCACCTCACTTTCTGGCGGACAGCAACAAAGGCTTTGCATTGCAAGAGCCATTGCAACGCGCCCTGAAATATTGCTAATGGATGAACCCTGCTCGGCGCTAGATCCAATTGCTACCGCCATTATTGAAGAATTAATTGACGAATTACGTGAAAAATATACAATCATAATAGTTACTCATTCAATGCAGCAAGCTGCACGGGTTAGCCAAAAAACTGCCTTTTTCCATCTTGGAAAATTGGTTGAGGAGGGAGCAACAGAGGATATTTTCACAAATCCAAAAAATAAAAAAACGCAAGATTATATCACTGGACGAATTGGTTAAATATTGGTCAAATATATGAAAGAATAAAATGAATATTTCAGATTCAGAACATATTGTCACTTCTTACCAGGAAGAATTAACCGAATTAGCAAGCTCCATTTCTAAAATGGGCGGCATGGTTGAAAATGCCATTTCTAAATCTATTGAATCATTAATGAAGCATGATAAGAAAATGGCCAAAAAAATAATAAAAAATGATAGGCTGGTTGATGAAATGCAGCGAAAAATTGACGAAAACGCCGTTTCTATGATTGCTCGACGCCAGCCAATGGCGGGTGATTTACGCCTTATTATTTCTTCAATTCATGTTGCTAATGATTTAGAAAGAATTGGCGATATGGCCAAAAATATTGCCCGCCGCGTAAAACATATTGAGGGAAAAAAATTTTCACCAACCTTTTATAATGGCATTCGCCATATGAGTGAAATAACTCTAAGGCAAATTAAGCTCTCTCTTGATGCCTTTACCACCCGCAATATAGAAGAAGCCATAAATGTATGCAAAAATGATGATGAGGTTGATGCGCTTTATGTTTCCATTTTTCGTGAGCTTTTAACTTATATGATGGAAGATCCGCGTAATATTACCGAATGCACTAATTTATTATTTTGTAGTAAAAATCTGGAACGGGCGGGCGATCACGCAACCAATATTGCAGAGGCAGCCTATTATCTTGAAACGGGAAAAAATCTACCTATGCTCTTAGAAGAAATGGAACAGGAAAGTGAAGATTAATAAATATGGGCTTAATCTATGGGCTTAAGGGGTAAAATTTTAATTGTTGAAGATGAAGAAGATATTATTACACTTTTACGTTATAATCTTGAAGCTAAGGGCTATGAAGTTTTTTGTGCGCATAATCACGAAGAAGCAAGATTAATTATAAAAGAAGATTTGCCTGATTTAATTATACTTGACTGGATGTTGCCGCAAATTTCCGGAATAAAATTATGTCAAGAATGGCGCGCCAATAAAAAAACCAAAAATATTCCTATTATTATGCTTACCGCTAGATCTGAAGAAAAAGAAAAAATTCTTGGTTTGACGGTTGGCGCCGATGATTATATGGTAAAACCATTTTCTATTTTAGAATTATTGGCCAGAATTAACGCTCTTTTGCGCCGAGCTAACCCGCAAATAATAAATGATAGATTAATTGCGGGAAATATTGAATTGGATAGAGAAAATCATCGTGTAATTCGTGAAAATAAAGAATTGCATTTAGGACCTAAAGAATATGATTTATTGGAATATTTAATGAGTAAACCGGGAAGAGTTAGAAGCAGGGAACAATTGCTAGATAATATTTGGGGCAAAGATATATTTGTTAATGAAAGAACGGTTGATGTGCATATTGGCCGCCTAAGAAAAGCCCTTAATAAGGGCTTTGCAAAAGACCCGATTAGAACAGTAAGGGGGGTTGGATATGCATTTGACGAAAAATATAAATAGTTGGCCGTGCAGAATTTTATCAATCATGAATTGAAAGTCGGAGCATATCAGTTTTTATCCTCGTAGATACGTGAAAAGATAGTGCCAATTCTTTCTCAACCTCCGTCGTTAACTCGTATTCATCGCTGCCCTCACTACATCTTCGCTAATTAACATTCCTACTTAGTCTCCGGCAAAAAATTTTATCATTTTGATATTTCTTAGCATATTTTTCCATTGACTTTATTTAATCTATCTAATAGATATATCTCTATTAGAGATAAATAATGTGAGGGTAAAATGTATATTCGCACCAAAATTGGCTTTATTACGGGGGGATTGGTAGCAATTATTTTGCTGTTTGGAGCATATATATATTTCACTCAGCTACGCGCTATTCCCCAATTTCAGCCAACGGGTCAATATTATGTTGGCGCAACTAATTTTGACTTTGAGTTTCAATCGCAAATTACAAAAGCTCCGCGTAAAATAAATATCAGAGCGTGGTATCCAAGCGATGTGGGGGAAGGTGAAATAAATTTGATATATTCGCAACGCATGGCTGAAAAAATAGCAGAATTTTACCAAATGCCAGATTTTATGACTGCCACAAAAAATTCGCTCTCATTCAAAAATGTGCCTTTGGCGGGAAAAAACAAAAAATTTCCCGTTCTAATTTTTAATCATGGCTTTGGTTCATTTGCCGAGCAAAATAGTGTAAATATGCAGCAATTAGCGAGTAATGGATATATTATATTTTCTATCTCTCATCCAGAGCAAAGCCTATTAACCGAATATGCCGATGGTAGCTTTATATATAATAATGCAGAGCTGGCAGCATTTATAGAGCAAATGGATAGAGAAAAAATCAGCCAAAATATTTTGCAGGCGCTTAATATAGCCATAAAAAATTCAATAAAGGCAAAAAATTTTACAGAATATTGGCAAACTATGAGATTTCTTGCCAAAAGCTCTCCCTTTGCAAATATGCAACCATTTTTACGCGCCTGGATTGAAGATAGTAATATGTTGATTAATGCAATCGCTGAAGGGGACAGCGCACAATTTCCGGCAATATTTATTGCCCGAATGGATGGGGAAAAAATTGGAATTTTTGGTCACTCACTTGGGGGTATGACAGCTATAGCGGCATCAATTTTTAATGATAATATTAAGGCCGTCATTAATATTGATGGGCCATTTGCTTTTGATGAGGCTGTGCAAAATATTAATTTGCCAGTTCCAACCTGTATATTAATGTCTGAAGGATTGGCTGGACTTGGTAAGATTGAGGGTTTAAGCGAGATAAATACACCATTAATGCAACGGGCAAATAATGGTGGTTGTATTGCTATATTTAGGGGAGCATGGCATATGAATTTTACCGATATGAACTATATTCCACTTCTTCGCCTGCTAAAAATATTGGGGCCTGTTAATCAGGAAAAATTTGGAATTGAATTTAATAATATTTTACTGAATTTTTTTGATCGCCACTTAAAGAAAAAAGACATAAAATATGCCCCCATTTATGATTTTATTGTTGAATATAGCGAATATTGAGACAATCTTATGCAGGATAAAATTATTCTTGGAATTTTACAATATGGTGATATGACCTCTTACGGATTAAAAAAGGCAATAGAAAAATCCACCGCTCTTTTTTATAATGCCAGTATGGGCTCAATACATCCAGCGCTTAAAAAATTAGAAAGTTCTGGCTATATTGATGCAATTAATAGGGTTGAAAATGGACGGGCGAAAAAAATCTATTCCATTACCAAAAGGGGTCGGGATTATTTTTCTGCTTGGCTAAGTGAAGGTCTACCGCTAGGAAAATTCAGAGATGAAACTTTGGTAAGATTATTCTTTTTTGGACATCTTAAGGTCAATGAGCGCAGAAAAAATATTCTTAACCATATTGCTTTACTCAATGAGCAAGTAGAAATATTAGAAATTTTGAAAAAACAAATCACTAATATTGATATAGCCGAAAATATGAAAAGCCACGCTCAATTTCAAATGGCCACGCTTGATTTTGGTCTTGCCTATTTTAAGTTTGCCAGAGATTGGTATCAAAAATATTTTGTAGATAATCTGAAATAAAGCAGCATATATGGTGGTAATTTTATTTTTGTAATAAATGAAAATTATTTCTTTTAGCAATAGAGGGTGGCAAGAACGAAAGAAAAATATAGAATGAAATTTAATTTTAATCGCTATAAATTACGACATTGGATTTTTTGGCTTTTTTTCATTGCGCTTATTAGTTTTTTCTTTTTTGAATCAGATTTTTCAAATAATTTATCTTCCGCACAACAAGAAGCACTTAGAGCAAATGAACCACCATTTTCAGCAATAATTAAAGGGCGCGTAAGAAAAATTGTTGATGGTGACAGCCTTTATATTAACACTCATCGGCCACAAATCAGGCTTTGGGGGGTGGACGCGCCGGAAATAAATGAAAAAGGTTATAAAGCGGCAACCAAAACTTTAGCAAAAATAGCCATAGGACAATATATTAGCTGCAAAAAAATCACCATAGATAAATATGGCCGCACTATTGCTAGATGTTTTCTAAATAATGGAGACGAGATTAATAGATTAATGATAGAAAGCGGTACCGCCAAAGAATATTTTCGCTTTACAAAAGGCTTTTACTCAAGATAGATCTGTTCCAAATAGTTTGGTGATAGTTTACAACTATCTTAATATATGGTTTGCTTCGTCTAAAGGCGATATATTTTCTTTATATTTGGATAGATTTAATTAGATCTATTTCAATTATCTTAAATGAATATATAATTGCTATTTTATTGCTTTTTTCGCTGTTTAGTGAAAAATTGTTTGAGTAATTAACCCCTTTGAGTAAAATGGATTTAGTCGCTTCTTTATTTCCGCTTTTTGTCTGGATGGGCTATTCGCTTGCCAGTAAGTGGCTTGATAATATTCGCCCTTCCTTAAGCTATTTAATGAATATACAGCGTTGTCGTTGGGTTGAAAATGCCGTTAAGCGAGACAATGCGCTAGATGGTATACTTTCTTCTTCCCTGATGAATTCTGTGGCCTTTTTTGCTTCAACTACTGTGTTACTTATTTTGGCGATTTTTGCGGTTTTTGGGCAAATTTCTTTGCTACAAAACGCCCTTTCCTATATTCGCACCGATCTAAGTAATGCCGATATTACACAACATTTAATATTAATTTTGCTGATGTTTATTTTGGCATTTTTATTTTTTACCATGTCGCTGCGCCAATTTAACCATTTTTGTATAATGCTTGGAGCGGCAGATCATAGTAAAGGGGGCAATGAGAGCGAAATTATTGCAATAGCCGCGCTGAATAGTTCGGGAGCGCGTAATTTTAATCAGGGGATAAGGGCCTATTATTTTTCTACCGCTATGTTAATTTGGTTTTTTTCACCCATTTTATCTATAATTTCTACTATATTTATTTTACTATTTTTGGTTTATCGCGATTATTTTTCCAGCTCGCGCGAATTTATCAGCCGAATTGATAGAGACTAATTTAACTCAATTTCTTTACCAAAGCGTGGTAGATGATAATAGATTTTATCAAAGGTAAAGCCTGAGGTAAAAATAAAGGATGTAATGGGCTCATATGTTAAAGAGGTTTCTGACACAATTACATAATTATCTTCAGAAATATCCTTAATATTATCCGGCAAGGGGAAGGAACTTCCCTCTGAATATGCAACTCCGCCATTTTCTGCCCTACTCCATTCAACTTTGGTATTTCCGTGATCATCAATATAGACTGAAGTAATTATTTGTTTAAGATTAGTTACCGGATAAGGTGTTAGGGTGATTTTGGCAGCCTTAAAAAAATCGGCTATTTCAGCTTCGCTAATTGAGCCATCGGCTCTAGCGACCAAATCTCCCATTGCTGCCGCAGCAACTCCTGCCCTCTTATTATATTCAATTGCTCTACCAATTTCCAATGTGCCAATATATAATAGAAGCATAAAGGGTAAAATCATAGCGAATTCTACCGCAGCTACCGCCTGCTCAGTTTGGTAAAATTTCTTTATATTTTTGCCAAATTTATGGAGAATTTTTTTCATTTTTCCTCAAATTAGCAATATTAAAATGGTTCATTTCGCCACACTCTGGCAGAGCCCAATAATCTATAGCCCTCTCCGGCGTTAAACATATTCAGACTGACAAAGCTGGTTAACATTGGCCATTTATAATAGGCTTCGGCAATAATAATACTGGAGCCAACACCATCATCATAAATTTCCGCAACATCCCAATCACCATCACTATCAAGTGGATCTATTGGGTTAGCATCGTTAAAACTACTTATTTCCCTGACATATATTTTTATCTTATCGCAATTTAATAAATTGATGCTCTCTTTACATATTTTAGCCCTGAAATCATTAGCAGTAAAACCAGCATGCTGCGCCTGCCCGGTTCTAATTAGACGCACTGCATCATCAACAGCATTATCCAGCGTCTGGCTGACCAAAATAACTAATGCAGTTTCTGCAATTGCTGCCAGAACGAGAAAAAAGGGAAAGGCTAATATGCCAAATTCAACAGCAGTTACACCCTTTTCATCGCGTATAAGCGAAGTTTTTCGCCTAAATAGCGAAAAAAATTTGATTTTTTTTCTTTGCGCGCCTTTATTATCCTTTTTCATGCTTTTCCAACAATATAAACACCATCTATGGGGTCAATTTAATATATTAGCGATAATAGAAAGTTATTTTTAGAAAAATTAAAATGAAAAATAATTTTTAAGTGAAAATTAGGTAAATAAATTGAGTAAATTGAATTATAATTGGCAGTTATTTCAGAATTTATGGTGATAATTATTGCTTGGCAGGTATCCTCCCGCGTGCAACTCCATGACAGGCAACCATTATTCCCTTAATATTTATCGGAGCGGGAATTTTTATTTTACATTCTTCATCCGCATAGGGGCAACGGGGGTGAAATGTGCAACCTGAAGGAGGATCTATGGGATTGGGTATTTCTCCCTCAATGGGTTTTCTTTCTTTATTACTCATTTCCAAATCGGGAATAGCATCAAGCAACATACGCGTATATGGATGTTGTGGATTTTCAAATAGCACTTTTGGGTTTGCAATTTCAACTATTCGTCCAAGATACATAACACCAACATGATTAGCCATATGCCGCACTACTGAAAGATCATGCGAAATAAATAAAAAGGTAAGCCCAAATTCATCCTGTAAATCGCGCATAAGATTTAGAATTTGCGCTTGCACCGAAACATCAAGCGCAGAGGTAGGCTCATCACACACAATAAATTTTGGTTTTGACGCTAATGCACGGGCAATACAAATTCTTTGCCGCTGCCCGCCGGAAAATTCGTGCGGAAATTTTCGCCCATCAGAAGCATCAAGCCCAACAAGAGATAATAATTCATCAACCCGCGCGCTAATCTGTTTTTCACTTTTTTCTAATTTGAAAGATTTTAGCGGCTCAGCAATAATTTTATCCACCCGCCAACGCGGATTTAACGAAGCAAACGGGTCTTGAAAAATCATCTGTATTTCGGCGCGTAATTTCCTTAATTCCTCCTTTTTATTTTTATCGCTAATATCAATATTATCAATTATTATTGAGCCCTTAGTCGGATCTAACAAGCCGACAACCATTTTGGCAACGGTCGATTTGCCCGAGCCGCTTTCCCCCACCAAAGCAAAACTTTCTCCTTCAATAATTGAAAAAGAAACATCATCAACTGCACGTAAAAATTGCTTTTTTTCCCGCTCTAATATGCGATTAAGCCAGGGTTTAGAAACGTCAAAAATGCGCGTTAAAGAGTTCACTTTTACAAGGATATTTTTACTAGCCATTTTTATATCCCTCATCATAGAGCCAGCAGGCTACCTTTGAATCGCCAATTTTGCTCAAAAGGGGACGCTTATTATAGCAAGGTTCAAAGGCTTTTTCACAACGCGGATGAAAAGAACAGCCAGGGGGAATATTATTTAAGCGTGGCATAGAGCCGGGAATTTGCACAAGCCGCTCATTATCACCTTTCAAAGCAGGAATTGAACCCATTAGGCCAACCGTATAGGGGTGTCTTGGCTTTTTAATAATATTATATGTCTTACCAATTTCAACAATCTGCCCCGAATACATAACCGCTACCCTATCAGCACTTTCGGCTATAACCCCCATATCATGGGTTATCAGCATAATTGCCGTTCCCCTTTCTTTACATATTTTTTTTAACACCGATATTATTTGTGCCTGCACTGAAACATCAAGTGCGGTAGTTGGTTCATCGGCAATAACTAAACTAGGCTCAGCCGCCAAAGCTAAAGCAATAACCACCCTTTGGCGCATTCCACCGGAAAATTGATGCGGATAAGCATTTATTCTTTGCGTGGCGGCAGGAATTCTCACCTCTTCAAGTAGGGTTATAGCCCTATCAAGCGCTTCTTTTTTGCTTATTTTTAAGTGTTCAATAATTGTTTCGGTTAATTGTTCGCCAATTGGCAATAGCGGATTTAGCGAAGTTAAGGGATCCTGAAAAATCATACCTATTTCTTTGCCGCGAATTTTTCTCATTGATTCTGCTGGCAAATTATCAATTCGTTTCTTATTTAGCCAAATTTCACCATCTGCAATATGTGCAGGCCTCTCTAATAGGCCAATAATAGCATTTCCCGCCATAGATTTACCCGCCCCGCTCTCTCCGACAACGCCAAGAATTTCCCCCCTTTTTATATTAAAATTTAACCCATCAACCGGCTTAAGAATATTGTGCCTTGTTGGTATTTCCACGCTAAGATCAATGACATCTAAAATATTTTCACTCATTAAAACTATCCTTTAGCCTTATTCATTATGTCATATTAGCGTAATTTGGGGTTTAGAACATCACGTAGCCAGTCGCCTAATAAATTAACCGACAAAGCTAACATTAAAAGGGTGAGCGCAGGGAATAAAATAATCCACCATTCACCAGAAAATAAAAAACCCTGCCCAATGCGAATAAGTGTTCCTAAAGAAGGCTGTGTTGGCGGTGCACCAACTCCCAAAAAGGAAAGCGTAGCTTCTGCAATAATTGCCAGAGCCAGTGAGATAGTTGCAATAACCAATACTGGCCCAAGAACATTTGGCAAAATATGGCTTAACATAATGCCAGTTGAACTACGGCCATTTAGGCGAGCAGCCTGCACATATTCTTTATTTTTTTCAACCAAAGTCGCCCCCCTTACAACACGGGCAAATTGCACCCATTCTGAAAGTCCAATGGCAATTATCAATACCCAAATTGCCATTTCATCTCGCTGCTCTATCGGGGTAAAACCTTTAACTATACCAAAAATCAGCATAGCAACTAATATGCCAGGAAAAGTAAGCTGCACATCGGCAATACGCATAATTGCTGCATCAATCCAACCGCCAACATATCCGGCAATAAGGCCGAGCGTAACCCCAAGCACCATAGCAAAAGCAACTGCCGCAAAGCCGACAAAAAGCGAAATTCGCATACCAAAAAGGATGGTTGAAAATACATCTCGCCCCTGATCATCAGTGCCAAGCCAAAATATTTCTCCCGTAAATTCATTGGGCTGCATTGGCGCTGAAAACCCGTTCATTAAATTAAGAGTCGCAGGGTTAAATGGATCATGAGGGGCAATGAAAGGCGCAAATATCGCGCCTAATATTAACGCCAAAGAAATAAAAAAGGAAATAATCGCCACTGGCGATTTTGTAAAAGAATATAGAAAATCAGAATTTCTGGCTCTTTGAAAATTTTCAATAATTTTAGTAAACATTATTTTTCGTCTCCTCTTTTTTCGAGACGAACTCTTGGATCTATGGCAAAATATAGCATATCTACTATAAAATTAATTGTAACGAACATTAGGGAAATTAGCATTAAATAGGCGGCCATAACCGGAATATCAACAAAACGAATAGAATTAATAAATAATAGGCCTACTCCCGGCCATTGAAAAACAGTTTCGGTAATAATAGCAAAAGCAATAATTGATCCTAACTGCATTCCGGTAACGGTAATTACGGGCACTAAAGTATTTTTTAATGCATGGCGAAAATATATGCTTCTATCTTTTAATCCTCTAGCGCGGGCAAAACGAATATAATCTTGCCGCAAAACTTCAAGCATTTCCGAGCGAACCAGGCGCATAATTAGGGTCATTTGATAAAGCCCTAAAGTTATTGCCGGCAAAATAATGGCTAATAAGCCGCTTTTAGTTAGAAAACCCGTTCGCCACCAACCAAGATCTACAACTTCTCCCCGTCCAAAACTTGGCAGCCAGCTTAGTTCAACCGCAAATAGATAAATCAGCAATATGCCAATAAGAAAGGTGGGGAGTGATACGCCTATTAAGGAAAGAGTCATAATTATATTTGCTGCCCAGCCCTTTTTATAAATAGCGGTAAATATGCCAAGAGTAACCCCGAATATTATTGCCAAAAAGGCAGAAACAAAGGCTAATTCCAAAGTTGCGGGCAAACGTTCGGCAATCATTTCTGATACGGGCCGCCCCTGACGATAAGAAATGCCAAAATTACCCTGAATAGCACCTTCTAAAAATCTATAATATTGCACAGGAAATGGTTTATCTAAACCCAATTGGGTGCGCACTCTTTCAACATCGGCATCTGTTCTTTCTTGCCCTAGCATGCTGTCAACAGGATCGCCAACAAAATTAAACATTGCAAAGGCTACCAAGCCGACAACAAGCAAAACAATAATAGATTGAAAAATTCGTCTAATAGCAAATGCAATCATGCAAAAACCCTAAAATAATTTGCCAATATTCTCCGGCAATATTAATCGCCGGAGAATTTATCAGTAAAAGTTATATTTCACTTCTTTTTACTATTTATTCAACTTGAAATATTTGAATTTTGGAGTGTCATCCGGAGAAACTATTGTTTCTACCTTATCTGACATTCCCCAATTTAGTACTTGGTGATGTATCGGAATATAAAGAATTTCCTTTTGCACCACATCCCAAATTTCCGCAATAGTCTGGTTGCGCTTTTCAAGATTAGTTTCAGAGGCTAATGACTGAATTTTTTTATCTAGCTCTGGATCTGAAAAGCGTGTGCCGTTCCATGAACCATATTTATCACCCTTTGTATGCACAAGGAAGTTGAAAATATATTCACTATCATATGTTGGCACGCCCCATCCTAACATATAAAAATCGGTCTTTAGGCCACCAATAAGCGGGAAATGCTGTGCTTTAGGCAGTGCTTCAAGCTGCACATCAATGCCAATTTTTGCTAACATACCCACCGCTGCCTGACAAATTGCTTCATCATTAATATAGCGATTATTTGGGCAGTTTAAGCGAATAGAGAAACCATCGCCATAGCCGGCCTCTTCCATTAAACTTTTCGCCTTTGCAATATCGGTTTCTGGCACTTTATCAAGCTCAGCTGTCCAACCATTGACAAAGGGAGGCATTATAACGCCGGCCGGAATTGACTGGCCACGCATAACAACCTTCTTAATTGCTTCGCGATCAATAGCCATATTTATAGCCTGACGAACGCGAATATCCGCCAGCGGATTTTTACCCTCAATATTGTCGGTAGCAAGGTCAGCATCACCCTGATTTAGGCCAAAGAAAATGACCCTATTTTGCGGAGCTGTAATTACCTTTAGACCATCAGTTGCCGCAACACGCTCTAAATCTTGCACCGGCACATCCTGTATAAAGTCAACTTCGCCTGAAAGTAATGCCGCAACACGGGTTGCCTGATTTTGAATTGGTGTATAGACAATTTCCTTTATTTCCATTGGAAATTCATCTTTACCCCAATAATTTTCATTTATTCTGAGCACAGTTTTTTCGTCTGGCTCACGTGAAACTAAAATATATGGTCCAGTTCCATTAGCATTGCGAGAGGCAAAAGTATCTTCCCCTCCCTCAACATCCTGAACTTTAACCGCATTATTTGCTTCAGCCCAATCTTTATCCATAATAAAAATATTTGTCAGATTGGAAGGCATAATCGGATTTGGACCATTTGTAACTATTTCAAAGCCATATTTACCATTAGCACGCACTTCAACAACCGAAGCTAATAGTTCTTTGAAATTACTATCTGGCGACATGGCGCGGTTAAATGAGAATACAACATCTTCACTGTCAAACTCTGCGCCATTATGGAATTTAACACCTTCGCGTAATTTGAACCACCAAACATTAGGATCGGTTTCACTTGGTCCCCATTCGGTCGCTAAGGCCGGAACTATTTTGCCTGTCATATCACGAATTATTAGCGGCTCGCTTATTTGATGTTGTAAAGCAGAAGTTGGCCCTTCATTTTGCGCATGCGGATCCAATGTTAAACTATCGCCTGCTCTGGCCCAATTAAGGGTTTGAGCATTGGCGATGGTCGTGGCTCCCATCACTATCGTCGTTGCCAATAAAATTGTTCTTATATTCATATTATTCTCCCTTTAATTAATGCTACTTTCATTTAGCGAGTAGCTATTGGGCTAATTAAAGCACAACTTTACCTATAGGTCTAACCCCTGACGTTAAAAAAAGCTGGAAATGTGTATAGATGTGGTAAAATGGTGCTTTCTAGACCAGCAAAACCTCAATATCAGAGCTATTTTCCATTATTTGCGCCCTATTTAGCAAAGAAAATCCGGTGGATAAACCATCGGCCAAAGCCGCCGACTTACTGATAACACTAACTTGCTGCCAAATATTAGCTGGTTTTCCATTTCTAGGATCTATTATATGCCCAATTTTTGCTTCCTTATCAAAATAAGTGCCTAATGATGCAGAGGTTGCAATTGCCGCTCCATTTGGGGATAAATTAATTTGTTTATCGCTATTTTTTATTTTTATCTGCCAATTTTGCCCATTTGGTGCTATTCCAATTGAGGCAATTTCACCTGTATTAATCAAACTATTTTCTACGCCGGCAAATATAAAAAGCTCACGCACCTTATCGGCAATATAGCCTTGTGCAATTCCATTTAGCGTCAAGGCCATGCCTCTTTTGGCAAATTTAATTTCGGCGCTGGAATAATTTACATATTTCCAGCCAATAATATTTTTTATCTTTCTAATTTGCGTTTCTTTTACTCCCCTACTATTTGCATATTGGCGCGCATAAAGCGCCCAAAGAGGCTGCACGCTCGGATCAAAAGCTCCTTTTGTTCTAAAATTAATTTGTGCGCAAATAGAGAGCAATTCTAAAAATTCAAAAGATGGATTAGATAATTTTCCCTCTCTATTAAGCAATGAAAGTTCGGAATCCTGCCGGTAGAGAGAAAATATATTTTCCAATCTTTTTATTTCCCCTATAGCCTGCTCTATTAATATTGAACTATTTTCATGCTCCAATATAATATTAAGCTCCGCCCCAAGCGCCGTTCCCCGCCATTGTTTAATATTTGTCTTAGCTCTTGCACCTAAAATAGGTAGGCTAGCACCGCCTGCAATAATGGTTAAAATTCTTCGGCGCTTAATCATTATTGCTACTATCCTCATTTGCTTGCATTTGCATGTTTCTATCTTCCGACATATTATCCATTGGCATATTTTCCATATCCATCATGGAATGGTCTACTGGGGCGAGCACCATTTCTGCATCAATATCATTTATCAATAAAATCTCACCGCCCCTTTCTTTGATAAAATCAAGAGCTGCTTCTTTATTGGAAAATGGGACAAGTTCGGGCGCTCCCATGCCACCAATAGCATCTGAGCCAACCACAAAAAATGCATCCTCAACATCAATCCAATTATTCTTACCCATATTTTCCCAACTTTCTGCTTTGCCTACATCATTTACATAGGCAACAATAATGGGAGATGTTTTTTCGTCTGATTTAATATAGGCAATAGCATCACGCACAGATGAAAACCAAAGCGGCTCCTTTATTCCTTTTAGAAAAATCTGCGCTTTTGGCCCCTTATGATTAACCACAATCATTTTATCAGAATGACCTATTGCGTCATCGGTTAGAATATTGGGTTTGGGTTTTTCATTTATAGAATTTTGCTCGCAAGCACCAATTAGCAAACTAAGGGTGATTAATATTATAATTTTGAATTTTTTCATGGTTCTATCCTTCTAAATACCAACCAAGCCAAGCCAAGCGAAAAAAATGGCCATAAGAAAAGTGAAATAAACGCCCAAATATTATTTATCCCCCCATCTGCTGCGCTAATATCTGAACCAAAACCGCTGGCAATATCTGGTAAACTAACAATTCTAAAAGCATCGGCAGGGTTAGCTACTAGTAAAAGTGGGAAAATATTTTGCGTAAAAAAACCACCCCTATCTGCAACTAATGCACCAAGCAAGCCAATATCGTAAAGCACAACAAAAATCAGCCAGATTGTAATGGCTAATCCCGCAGCAACGCCTGGTTGACGCACCAAAGCCGAAACCATATAGCCAAGCCCTAAAAAACTGGCACCGAGTAAAATTGCGCTAAAAAACAATCTAAGCAGCAAAAAATAATTAATTTCCTGACCAATATTTAGAAAAAATACAATTAGTGCCGTCAAAAAAAGAGAAAATCCTATCGCCAAAGACAGTAAAATAATTTGTGCTAAAAATTTACCAAATAATATGCCTGCGCGCGAAAGCGGATAGGTTAAAGAGAGCGCTAATGTGCCCCTTTCTGCTTCTCCGGCAATTGCATCAAAACTCAATAATAATGCCAAAAGAGGAACAAAATAAACCGATAAAGTGGTTATAGAACTAGTTGCAACTATAATAGGATCAATATTAAGCTCCCCCGTTGGCGCACTGCCGGCAATGGTTAGAACAACGGTAAAAAGAGCCATTAAAATAACTGCAATAGCCACCCATAAATTACGAAAAGCGATTAATAATTCCAATTTAGCTATTTCAAACATTATTTTGCTCCCTATTATCTGGCTTTATTTGTTTTTCAATTGGGGTTGAGAAAAAACGATAAAGCTCCTCAAGGCTGGCCGCAGAAATATCTATATCGGAAATTTTGCCGCTCATTTTACTGATTTTTCCTAATGTTTTTATCTTATCTTTTTTCTGGCAAAATAATTCCACCCTATGCCCATTGACTTGCTTGGCATTAAGAAAACCAGCTACTTCTTTTACAGATTTTTCATTCGCTAAAATATTAATCTTTATTGGTAAATTGGCTTTTTTTCTTAGATTTTCCAAACTATCATTAGCCACCAATTTGCCCTTTGCCATAATGGCTATTTTATCCATTTTGGTTTCCATTTCAGTAAGGGCGTGTGAAGAAATAAGCACTGCCGTGCCATTATTTGCAAGTTCTCCGATAATATCATAAAAATCATGTCTAGATATTGGATCCAAGCCTGATGTTGGCTCATCAAGCAATATTAATTTTGGTTTGCCAAGTAATGCTTGAGCTAAACCTACCCTTTGGCGCATACCTTTAGAATAGGTGCCAATTCGCCTATCCATCGCCTTTGCTAGGCCAACGCGTTCTAATATTTTATCGGCCTCCCTTTTATCAACAGATTTAAGGCTAGCAAAATAATGCATTTGCTCTCTAGCGCTTAAAGAGCCATGAAAAGCTACATTTTCTGGAAGATATCCACTATATAGGCGTGCCTTTTTAGCGCCTGGTTTCTTACCGAGCACTCTTATGGTTCCGCTTGTTGGCGCAACCAAACCTAATATTATCTTTATTAAACTTGTCTTTCCTGCCCCATTATGGCCGAGCAAAGCAAGGCGCTCACCGGCCTTTAATGTTAGGCTAACATTGTCTACAGCCTTAATTTGCCTATATTCTTTACTAATATTTTCAATTATAAGAACATTCATAATTTATCTTTCCAAACCGGCATATTAATTTTTACTGGAGCCATTAGGGGAAAACTATCAATAACCCCGCCGGGCAAAAGCGCTGGGAAGGTGCTTTGTGACCATTTAATAAGTTGCACTGCGGGCGAACCCAATAAATATTTAGCCGAAGGTTGTGACCATAATATCTTATCCATCACATCATTGGGGCGATAAATATTATCGGCAATGCCATCTCCATCAAGATCAAACCCTTGATGATCTGACCAATAATTTCCCTTTCCCTCTTTGCTCCATTCAACCCATTTTGTGCCAACATATTTTACTTGCGTCTTGTTAAATAAAAAGGAATTATTATAAATATCATTTCTTTCGGAGCCGGCGGTAAAATGAATTCCCGTTTCACATTTGGCAAATCTATTATTCTTTAGTAGATTTTTGTGCGCATTATATATAAACACACATTTTTCGGCGCTATTTTCTACTATATTATCAATTATTGTGCTGGAATTTGTGTAATTTAGCATTATGCCATAATCGCGATCATTTTTAGATAAATTATTTTTAACCACTACCTCATTAGAAAACATAATCGCATATCCCAAATGATTGCCAATAGAAATATTATTGGCGACAATTGTTTTATGCGCATACATATAGTGAACCGCAAATCTTAAATTACGAAAACGATTGCCAATATATTCATTATTGGTTGAGGTGGTTACAAATATTCCATCGCGCCCATATTGAATATCATTACCAATTATTTTTGCTCCATCACTATTCCAAATATAAATGCCATTTCCCCTATCATTCATTCTATCATCTTGGCGGCCAATAATAATATTATTCCTTACTATTGAATTATCAGCCCCATGCACATCAACGCCTACTAAATTACCAATAATTTTATTATTCTCAACAATTGAACCTGTTGCCGCCTCTAATAATCTTACTCCACTATCAATAGTTTCATGATTGGAGCCAGAGCCGGATATCTCTAAACCCCGAATGATTGAATTGGGAGCATTTACAATAATTGGCGAACCAACGCCATTTCCGATTAATTTTGCCTCTCCTCCACCATCAACGGTCAAAGATTTATTTATTTCAATTGGTCCTTGATGAGTGCCGGCTTGAAGCCGGAGAATATCCCCCGACTTCGCAATTTTAAGAGCGTTAGCCAATGCGCCATTTTCTGCTTTTACAAATATCTCTGCCGATTGCGCACCAAGCACAAAAAACAGGAAAAAAACTAAAAACAAAAAACGCAACATGACAAACCCATATTCACTCAAATTAAGCAGGTTCAACCAACATACGCCCGCGCATTTCAAGATGTAATGCGTGGCAGAACCATTGGCAATAATACCAATGCACACCGGGGCGATCAGCCCTAAATGTTACTGATGCGGTTGCTTGCGGTCCAATTTCCATTGCCACCCCATAATTTGAAAGACAAAAGCCGTGAGTTAAATCATCAACATCGTCCATATTAGTGACATAAACCGTTACTTCATCACCCTGCTTTACCCTAAATTTCTCTAAGGAGAAAGTTGGGGCAATTGAATGCATATAGACGCGAACCTTATTGCCGTCGCGAATAACATCGGCAGCTTCTTCAAGAATAACCCCATCGGCTTTTGCCTGTGCCACAGCATCGGCAAATGTAGGATCGTCGCGCCTATAAACAATAGATGGGTTAACTATTGAGCGATGCACAATAATGCTATCATGGGGTTCGGCAAAAGTAGAACCATCGTGAACAACCTCAAAATTATTATCTGAAATGTCAATTAGTTGTTCATTTTCTGCTTTTAATGGCCCTACATTAATAAACCTATCTTTAGAGAATTTATTCATGGAAACTAGCCATTTGCCATCAGCATCTTTGGTTTCACCCATAGAAGTTGAATTATGGCCAGGTTGATAAGCAACATCAACTTTACCTATAATAGGATCTACATCTTCACCATTATAGGCTCTGATAGCTTTTTCAATATTCCATTTAACCACCTGACTATCAAGGAATAATGTCGTAAAGGCATTTCCCTTACCATCAAAGGCGGTATGTAATGGGCCAAGTCCCAATTCTGGTTCGGCAACAATGACCGAGCGCGGATCTGCATTATCCTTAAATAATGCGTCAACTTTCCTTACATCAATCACCGAAACAGTTGGCGATAATTTACCATTGACCATAATATAATTACCGTCTGGTGAAGCATTAACCCCGTGCGGTGAATTTGGAATGGGCACATATCTGGTATATTTTGAACCTTTACGCCCGTCCAAAACAGGAACGCCATTTAGCATTTGGTAATCACCGGCTTTAACGCCTTCCTCAATGGCCTTAATGTCAAAAATAACACAATGATCCATTTCATTGGCCATCATTTCGGCTAAATTAACGCCCAATTCAGAATTATAGCTTGAAGCAAATGCATATTTTCCCTGATAATCGGCATCAACATTATCCAAATTGCCACTTACCTGCAATTGCCACTTAATTTCCATTGTATCGCCATCAATAGCGGTGAAAATGGAAACATACTTGCTGGGATCATCCATATCCCTGCCATCATTAATGAGCGGCGCCTCATGTTCACCATTACAAAATACATAACCGGTGCGAGGATATTTTTGTGGGCGTAGTCCATGAATTGCGTAAGCGTTAGGAATTTCTATCATCTTATCGCACTTCATAATATCAACCCTAACACGGGCAACGCGGGTATTGGCCTTATCATTCATGAATAAATAACGGCCATCATAAGTGCCATCAGTAAAAGACATATGAGGGTGATGAAGATCACCATTATCATAATTTATTTTTCCTGATTTCGCTAGCATTTCCTTAGTTTCGGGCAATAAATTTTCGGTCATAATTTTTATTGACTCATTTGTTTGCCCCCAACCAGTAGCTGAACAACGATTAAAAATAGGAACCCGCATTAATTCACGCATAGAAGGAACACCTAAAATGCGCAATTCACCCGTTTGGCCTGATGACCAAAAACCATAATATTCATCAAGTTCGCCGGGCTTTAATTCATTTTTACCGGCAGCACGGGCTGGTGTTGAAAGCATTGTTGCTCCACCAGCAGCGGCGAGTGAGCCTGCTAAAACAGCCCCCGTGCCAGTCCTTGTAAGCAACTCGCGCCGCGAGAGGCCTTTTTTTTCTTCAATTTTATCCGTCATTTGATTTCTCCTTTTTTTGCGGATTATTTTCCACTAGCCTATATTTAGCCAAAGCTGCGGCAGATTGCGCCGTGCTTTTGGCCAGTTTTTCCCGCTCTTTACGCAACTTTATTTGAACGGGGCATTTCATATCGTCCTGATAAAGCACCTGGCAGTGCAAACAGGACAAACATTCATTTGGATTAATTTCGCCAGTTGGATGAATGGCTTGCACAAAACATTCATTGGCGCAGATTTGGCATGGATTGCCGCATTCTTTATAACGTTTGAGCCAGTCAAACATTCTCATTCGTCCCGGAATAGCAAGAGCTGCCCCCAGTGGACAAATATAACGGCAATAAAAACGCTCAATAAATAAGCCAATTGCCAATAATATTGTCGCATATAGTAAAAATGGCCAGGCGCGGGAAAATTTAAGAATTATTGTGGTTTTGAACGGCTCAACTTCGGCAAATTGTTCTGCCAGACTCATTGAGGCTATTGAAAGGCCAAAAAGGGCT
Source organism: Hyphomicrobiales bacterium (assembly GCA_015490455.1). Classification (GTDB taxonomy): domain Bacteria; phylum Pseudomonadota; class Alphaproteobacteria; order Rhizobiales; family Devosiaceae; genus S141-66. The sequence goes on along the minus strand of WFXU01000048.1, from coordinate 4,094 downwards.
AAAAATATCATATATTTTATTGGCCAAAGCCGCTCATGCAGCCCCCAGGGAAGCCTCCATTGAGGCACTTTGAAAAATCTGGCTATTTGGTTTAATATTTCCTGTAACGCGCCAAAGGGGCATAGCCAGCCGCAAAATGGTCCACGCCCCCAAAATAATAAAGAAGCAGCAACCGAGACCCAAAGAATAAAAATTAATGGATCCATTAAAAAGGCTTCCCAAGTAAATCCTTCCCTTAGTGAAGCGCCAAGCGCCATTAAGTTAACTACGGAGAGCTGCGCATTCATCATCCAGCCAATAAATATTAAAGTTACAAGCAAAAAGCCCATTCTGAACCAATAAAATGCTCTTTCATTTCTGGTGGCTTGCACCTGAAAGAAAAATACGCCCGTTAGAATAATTATCATTGATAAAAGCAGCGCTATTTCTATTTTTTTATCTAGCCAAATACGCTTCCATAATTCAGCTCGTGCGCTTTCTTCATCGTCAGTTATTTCCTGCTCTATTAGTTCTTCTGTTTTTACTTCCAGCAAATATTGCGATGGCAAATTATAATTCAAATCATAACTGATAAATAATTTCTCTATCGGACCAACAGCCCTATTTGTTAATAATTGAATGCGAAATGGTTTAGTGGGATCAAACCCTACGCCGGAAGGAATTTTGAAAATATCCAACTCAGAAAATTGCGGCGCGTCTTTGGCGGCAATCTTGCCAAGACGTTTTTGATGAAAATCATGAAAGCGAACCGAAATATCACCCTGAATAAGGTGAATCCGATCAAAAACCCCGCCGCGAACATAGCCCGAGCCTTTATAGGAAAATATGCCATTTGCGGCTAAAAGAATGGCGCTTTCCCCTTCATTAAGCCAATTTTGTAAATTTTTATATTCAGCCTCACCCAACAAAGAAAGGCCAATTGAGGGAACAGAAATTTGCGCTAAATATAAATCAATATATATATCATTATTGTCGCCTTTTTCGGCATATTTTTTTACCCTTCTATCGCCTAATTCTTCATAGGCTGCATTTATTTGTCCAACATTGATGGTTAAGCGACTGACCGAACCATTATCCAATAATGTCTGCCAATCATAAATATCTTTTTTTTCTTCATCTATTATATATTTTGGACCAATATTATTATCCGCCTTTAATCCCCCTAGCCCAAGTAGGCGCGCAACTTTTATAGAGGCACGAACAATATTATCGTCAATAATCATAACGGTAACAGTTGCACCAGAAATAATATCAATATCATGTCCGGTGCCTTCCGCTGCCGCCTCAGCAACAATATCAAGCCCTTCAAACTTTTTTATCATTGCCTTAATTTTGCTTTCGGGAATGCCAATAAGAACTATCGGTTCATGATGTTCAACCAAAATAGCCTTGATTATTTTTCCGTCCAACCCAATGGCAACCATTATATGAATTGGCTTTCCTGAATATCCAATTGTGCTGACAAAATCGGAAGTAATAAAGGCATATGCGACTATTTCACCATTTGTCAAAATGGGGGCAACCGCAATATCATCTAATATTGGGCCATAAGAATCGGCGCCCTTTACTAATTCGCTTGCGTCAATTTTGGGCAAGAATTTTTCTAAAACCACCTGATTTGACTGCGCCAACGCAGAATTACTAAAACCGACAAATAATAGAAAAAAATAGAAAAAAATCAAAAAATAAGAAGCTGTAAAACCTGCTCTTCTTTCGAAACAAAGTCCCGAATCATAAAATGAGCAAACTTTTTTACTCTGCCTGATTATCATCACATCACCACAATGAGACAGGCAAGGAACCAATACCGCCTACTCTCATGCGGTCTAACTAATATAGTTTTAAGAGATAATCTTTGTCATAGATCAAACTTCAAAGAAGAGTGAATATTCTTTACAGATATTTTTTAAGAGGCAGCGCAACTCTTATATTTTGTAAAATGCGCCGATTTAACAAATTCAATAAATTCTTCTTCAGCTAGCGGTTTTGAATAAAAATATCCCTGCACTTCCTCACAATTTTTTGAACAAAGAAATTTTATATGTTCCTCATTTTCAACGCCTTCGGCGATAACTTCAAGGCCAAGCCCATGTGCCATTTTAATCAACGCACTTACGATGGTTGCTTTTTCCGAATTTTTGGGAACATTTTCAAGAAAACTCTTATCTATTTTTATCCGTGATAAGGGATATTGAATCAAATAGCTCAGAGAGGCATATCCGGTGCCAAAATCGTCAAAGGCGATGCCCACCCCAATATCGCTAATTTTCTGCAGCGGCTTGATAATTGATAAATCAGAATTTAGCGCAATATTCTCAGTTATTTCCAATTCCAGCAAATTTGCGGGAAGGTCAAAATCAACCAAAGCATCCTCAACATCTTCAACAATATCATGTTCAAATTGAGAGCCAAATAAATTAACGCCTATTCGTAAATCCTGCTGTAAGTGTTTTCGCCAAAAGGCGCATTTTTCAATCGCCTCGCGCATAATCCATTTACCTACTTTATAAGAAATTGGGTTATTCGCCAGAGCGTCAATAAACCCACCAGGATAAATAATTCCATGTTCTTTATGCCGCCAGCGAACCAGAGCTTCGGCTCCAACTAGATTACCGTTTTTTAGGCTAATTTGCGGCTGATAGAAAAGTTCAAATTCATTTTTTTCAAATGCGTGGCGCAATTCCAGATCTAACTGCCGACTGGCCTGTGCCGCTGTTCTGATTGATATAGAAAAAAATCTGACATCGCGAATATTGTCGCCCATAGCGGCATTTAGAGCCAAAGAAACATTAGCTAATAATTCTTCATAATTTTTACCATGTAGCGGCGCTACAGCAGCTCCCGCACTGGCACTAATATGAACAGTCTGATTATCAATATTAAAGGGGAGGCGTATTTGTTCAATAATTTTTTCTACCGCCTCCATGATAATACGCGGATCGCCACAATTTTCCTTAGTCAAAACAAATTCATAGCGTGAGGTGCGATAAATATTTGTTTCCTTACAAAAAAATGCCTCTATTCTTTTTGCAACCTGTTTAATTAATTCATTTCCGCTTTGCCGCCCCAATGTATTGGTTACTTCACGTGCCCCCTCTAATTCAATAATTGCAACTGCTAGGGGTCGGTTTTCACCTGATTTTACATTGCTAAAATAATTTTCAATTTGTCGTTGCAAACTTGCGCTATTTGGCAATTTGGTCAATTCATCAAAAAAGGCCAATTGATTAAGTCTTTCCTGCGCCTTTAAGCGTTCTGAAATATCTTCGGCAGAATAGGTCGCCGCGTAAATCTTACCATTTTCATCATACATGGGAGCTGCAGAAATTGAAACATCTACCAAATGCCCATCCTTATGTAATCTTCTTCTATGCACATCACGAACAGTTTTGCCTGTAAAAACCTCATCTAACAGAGCAATACATTCTTTCTTCTTGCCCTTAATATTTGGTATTAGCTTATAGGGCTTGCCAACAACTTCTTCTGCTTTATAGCCGAATAAATTTTCTGCCGCTCGGCTCCAAGATAAAACTGTCCTATCTGGTTTAAGACAATAAATAGCAACGGGTGCAGAATAAAAAACTGCTTTTAATTCTTCTTTGACCGCTCTTTCATTTTTAAGAATTCTTTGCTTTTCAGTAATATCCCTAACTAAAGTAACTGTGAACATACCTTGCTCGGTCTTTAGCGGACTAAGCATAATATCAACCGGAAAACTAGTACCATCTTTACGCAATAATTCAGGCTCAACTCCGCTTTCAAGCCCTCTTTTGCTGGGATTTTTATTATATTTTTTTCTTAAACAAACATGTTTTGCTCTACTCTCTCCCTTAGGCATTAAAATTTCCATCCTTTTGCCTAAAAGGTCGTTCTTTTCATATCCGGTCATTTTAAGAAAAGTGTCATTGACATCAATAATTATGCCTTTTGCACAAATAATTAACACCCCATCAGGATATTGATTAAATAAATAATCGCCAGACCAATTTAATCGCACATCATATTGTGCCTTTTTCGTCTCTTTCTGAGCCATATGCTTCCTCTGGCAGCTTCTGCATTACCATTTTATCTATAAGTGAAAATCCTCCTTAGAG
>WFXU01000047.1 GCA_015490455.1 Hyphomicrobiales bacterium | reverse complement strand
CATTGGATGCGATAATGCCTATTGTGCATATTGTGGTTGTCGTGCGCACTGGATTGTTGTGCAAAATTTAGGGGGTTAAGAATAATTCTATTCTTCATATTTCCTTATCCAAACGGCACAATCATGAAAAGCGGCGCCGCCAAATGGTGGAATGGGAGCAGAACTGGTTAGCATATTTATCCCCTTATTTTTCTTATGTGCTATATTGGGATGAAGGCTTTCGGCTATTAAAATGCCTCTTTGCAGCCCAGCAAAAATTTTTGCTTCTAATATTACCTCTCCACGCCTATTCCCAATTAACACTAAATCATTATCGCAAATATTGAGTTCCCTTGCATCTTCTGGATGGATAAGAAGGCTAGGTTCTCCTTCACGTTTTTGGCTGGTTGGCGTCTCCGTAAAGCTGCTATTTAAGTAAGATCGGGCAGGAGAAGTTGCTAAACGAAATGGATGTTCATTATCGGCTAGTTCATTTATGTTAAAATAATCAGCAAATTTGGGCATTTTTGCAAAATCAATATTTTGCTGTAATTTTTTCTTTTTTAGCAAATCCGCCCAAATTGGCTTAAAACGAAATTTTTTATCAGGCCAAGCAAAACCATCAATAAAGGGGTTAATTTTACTCTTATCTTCATATTCAAGAAAAGAATTTTTTCTTATTTGTTGTTCTTTTTCATCACCCAACATTTTTAGTGTTGCAAAAATCATCTCATTTTCATTTTTGCTGAAATATTCTTTATCAACTATATTAAGTCGTTTTGCTAACTCATTAATAACAAATAGGTTTGATTTTGCTTCTCCTGGAGCGTTTAACAATTTTTTAGCATATATAATTCGTGAATGACCCGAGCGAGTATAAAAATCATCATGCTCTAAAAACATAGTAGCTGGCAGAACAAAATCTGCCAATTGAGCCGTTTCGGTCATAAATTGCTCATGCACCACCAAAAATAAGTCATCGCGCAACAACCCTTTTCTAACTAGCCCCTGTTCAGGGTTAACCACTATGGGATTAGTATTTTGCACCAACATTGCTTTAACGGGGGGGCCATTTTTCAGTGCCTTTTTATCACCAGTTAAAATCAAACCTAATTCGCACATATCAAGCGAGCGCACATTTTTACTGGCTAAATTATCACCCTCAATTATGGATTTATCCAACCCCCAAATATCGCTATTGGTATGAAAAGCTCCCCCACCCTCATATTGCCAGGCGCCGATCATTGCGGGGATAGAAAGCGCGGCATGCATATTAGTATAGCCATTTTTTTGCCGGGTAAAACCATAGCCAAGACGAAAATAAGATTTCTTATTTTGCCCAATTAGGCTAGCAAATTTCTCAATTTGTTCTTCTTTAAGGCCGGTAATATTAGCAGCCCATTTGGCAGTTTTATCCGCCAAATGTTGCGCAAAATCCTCATCAAAATCCGTATATTTTGCCATATATTTTCTATCGGCCAAATCATCGCGCAATAAAATATGCATAGTTGCTAATGCCAGCGCACCATCGCTACCCGGTCTTATTATAAGACCAATATCGGCCTGTTTCATCGTATCTGTTGCATAAATATCTATGACAATAATTTTAGCGCCGTTTTTTTTAGCCCTCATGGCGTGGGTTATAAGATTTATTTGCGTATTAACCGCATTTGTTCCCCAAATAATAATTAAGTCAGCCTTACTCATATATAGTGGATTAGTGCCTGCTAACTTTCCCGTGCCAACAACATAACCTCCCCACCCTATCAGAGAGCAAATTGTGCCATATTGGTTTGAATAATTTTTCGCATTGCGAAGTCGCTGAATATTATCGCGCTGCACATGTCCCATTGTGCCGGCATAATTATAGGGCCAGATAGATTCTGCGCCAAATTCTTTTTCTATCTGTAAAAATTTTTCAGCAATTTCATCTAGCGCATCCTCCCAACTGACCTTTTCCCATTTGCCTTCACCTTTATTGCCAGCACGTTTTAGCGGGTAAAGCAGCCTATCGGGATGATGAATACGTTCTTTGTAGCGTGCAACTTTTTCGCAAATTACGCCCGCCGTATATGGATCATTCTTTGCCCCTCTAATACGCCCCACCCTATTATTATTGATTATCTCAACCTCCAAAGCACAGGTTGAGGGGCAATCATGGGGGCAAACCGAATTGAAAACTGAAACAGTCATATTTTTAATATTTGCTTATTTTTTGCTAATTTGCAGCAGAATTTTTGATTTGCCAAGATAAATATAAAGTAAATATAAAATAAATTTTGTAAGGTAAATTATATGGGGCTTAGAAATTTACAAAATCCATTATGGCGAAAAATTAGCCAATCCTTATTTTTGCAAAAGTGATATAGGCATGGGCGAAATAATTTATGAATGCCCCAATAGCAATGGCAATAGCATGGCCAATCTCATCAATATAATATGGAAGCCCTAAGGCCGGTAAAATAAAGCGAACCAAAATACTTGCCGTAATAATAACAATTATGCCAGAAAATATATTCACCAATATGAAGCGCATTATTTCGGCCTGCACGCTGCTATTTGAAGCCTGAAATACCAAAAAGCGATAGCCTATATAGCCAATAATCATTCCTACAATATAGGCAAGAAATACGGCTAGTTCAAAAATCATCCAATTTGAGAATAATATGCGGCAAAGCCAATTTATAAGGGCTGCAAATCCACCTACAAATAAAAATAAAAATACCCTTTTTGCTGAAAAAAACATTTTATTCCTCAAAGTGAAATCCAAGATTTTCCTATCCATGAAAGAGCAAAAATAAAGGGTAATATGCTCGCCAAAATAAGACTCATTCTATCTTTTAAGGCAAACACCACAGGATCATCATTTAATTCGCCCCTAGAGCAAATTAACCAAATATGACATACCCAAATCAATAAAATAACCGGGAAAGCCCACAAAACAAGAGGCATTGAATAAAATTCGGCATTAAAAGCATCGGTAAAAATATACATGATCATAACAATAACCGAAGAAAGGCCAGAAGCGGCGCCAAAAATCATTAAAATATTACTATCAGCTGCCCTGTAGCCGCGCCCGCCTGTTATTTCCTTATTGTGATTATTAAGCTTTTGCACCTCCACCACCCGTTTGGCAAATGAAAGGGATAAAAATAGCGCCATTGCAAAGGCCAACAACCAGGAAGATTGGACAACAGAAATAGCATATGCACCAAATGCTACCCTTAATAAAAATAAAATTGCAATTATTACAACATCAATAATAGGCTGTTTTTTAAGATAAAATGAATAGAGTAATGTCGTTATTAAATAAAGAATTAGTAGGCTTTGCGCCAATATGGGTAATAATAAGGCCAGAGCAAATGCCCCAATAAATAAAAATAGCGCCAATATTACTGCTTTTGGCAGTGATAGGTCTCCGCTGGCTATTGGCCTAAATCGCTTAGACCAGTGTGCCCTATCATCCATCAAATCCCATATATCATTTAACAAATAAGTCGCCGAAGCGAGCAAAGAAAGAGAGAAAAAACCAATAATGGCATATAGCCATTGAGTTGGTATAGTAAATGTTCCGCTCAAAAAAAGAGGAACAAAAACGAGTAAATTTTTTGACCATTGGTGAATACGAATGGCTTTTAGAATAGTTTTTATTGGCGAAATATTATTTTCTATAATTAATGCCGGCTGTCTTATTTTTTTCGCTTTGGCAATGGTTGACCTTTTAGCGCCAACCGTAATAATCGCCTTTGCCTTTTGCCAAACAGCTAAGTCAGCCTTGCTATCGCCGGCATAAATAAAGCCGTTTGGATAATGTTTGCTAAGGCGCTCTGCCTTTTTCTTTCCTTTAAGGTTTATTTTTTCATCACTTGCGTGAACATCGGAAATAAAAGCAAAATATTTTGCTATTTTTTTAGCAAAATTTATATTTGCGGCGGTTGCAAGGTGAATTTTGCGCCCCCTTTTATACTCATTTTCAGCTAATTTAATAAGCTGTTCATTTTCAGGATAAAGATTAACATCATAATTAATATTTTTTTCCAGCTGAGACTTTAAGTAGCCTTTACCGCCGCGCATAAGCCAACTAAATATACGAAAAATTCTAAATGGATTTTGCCTTATATAGGCGAAAAAACTTTCATATAAAAAGTCAGTCTTTATTAAACAATCGTCTAAATCTAAAACTAGCGGAATATTTATATCATATTCAGCAAGAGCATTAATTTCATCTATGCTGGATTTTTTTTGGTTATCAGAATTAGTGACTATCATTATTTCAGCTTATAAAGTTCTATATTCAAACAGAACTAAATTATTTTCATTAATATGAGATAAATTTAAGGGGCATAAACCATCTGCCCCTTTAGAAAAGCCGAAAATTATAATTAGCCAACTATTTCTTCCTTTGTAAAAAAGAAATTTATTTCCTGCTCGGCGGTTTCAGAACTATCAGAACCATGCACGGAATTTTCCCCAATTGAGAGGGCAAATTCCTTGCGGATTGTCCCCTCCTCTGCTTCTGCCGGATTGGTCGCGCCCATAATTTTGCGGTTTTTGGCAATTGCATCCTCCCCTTCAAGCACTTGCACAACAACCGGTTCGGATGTCATAAATTCAACCAGCTCGGCAAAAAATGGCCTGTCCTTATGCACTGCATAAAATCCTTCTGCCTGCTCCTTTGTCATATGAATACGCTTAGAAGCAATAATTCTAAGGCCTGCCTCTTCTAATTTTGCAATAATTTTACCAGTTATATTTCGTCTTGTAGCGTCAGGTTTAATAATTGAAAAAGTTCTTTGAATAGCCATTTTTTTTCCTTTGAAAATATAATTTAATATTGCGCGCTTTTAGCGGCACTTTTGTTAAAGCACAAGTATAATTATGCCGTAATTATGCTGGAAACAGCTAAAATCTTGCCAATGAACTTGCCAATAAAGCAGAACTATTATTATTTGTCTAAATAGTGAAAAGCAAATTCAAAAATTGAACATATTTGGATAGAAAATATAGCAGTTATAACAAGGAGCGAGAATTAGTTTTATGAAACAAGAGGCCGATAGAATAATTAAGCAATTAAAATTGCAACCGCACCCCGAGGGTGGATATTATAGGCAAATATTTGCTGATGAGGTAAAAATTAAAGGAAGGTCGCGTTCAAGCTCTATTTATTATTTGCTTAAAAAAGGTGATAGATCACATTGGCATAGAATTGATGCGGTTGAAATATGGCACTTTTATAGTGGAGCACCATTAAAATTAAGCCTTTATGATGAGAAAAAAACTGAAGAAAAAATATTAGGCGCAGATATTTTTTCTAACCAAAACCCGCAAATAATTGTCCCTTCCTATTGTTGGCAGTCCGCCGTTAGTTTAGGAGAATGGACATTAGTTGGCTGCACTGTTGCTCCCGGTTTTTTATTTTCTAACTTTGAATTAGCTCCCAAAGGCTGGTCTCCTAATGAATAATTTTCCTTTTAAGAACATTAAATTTATCAGTTTTTTACAAATTGCCTCCTTCATCTTCTTTATATTTGCTGTTCTTTTCGCTAATTCCGCCTTT
>WFXU01000046.1 GCA_015490455.1 Hyphomicrobiales bacterium | reverse complement strand
GCCCTACCGCATAAGATTCAATTTCACCAATCTCGCTTTCTGAATAACCAAGAGTTCTAAGCGCTTCGGGCACCGCCCTGTTAATTATCTTAAAATAGCCACCACCGGCTAATTTTTTGAATTTAACTAGCGCAAAATCAGGCTCTATTCCGGTTGTGTCGCAGTCCATCAATAGGCCAATAGTGCCGGTAGGCGCAATGACAGATATTTGCGCATTACGATAGCCAGATTGAAATGCCCAATTACCGGCACAATATATCTGTATCTGATATTTATCTCATATAGTTAATATATTTGCGGATAGTTTTTTTGGATTTTCGCCTTTAGTTCTCTGACTTCCGACTTCCAACTTCCGACTTCCGGCGATAAAATTTTTACGAATAGCGCACTAAGAATTATTTCTTTTTGCACTTACTCTTTTAGCAAGGGCCGCTTGCATGAATTCGTCCAGATCTCCATCTAAAACTTGGCTTGGCTGAGTATGTTCAACCGATGTCCTAAGATCTTTAACCAATTGATATGGCTGTAATATATAAGATCTAATCTGATGCCCCCATCCTATTTCTGATTTTTCACTGGCTTCTTTTAAGGCCTCTTCTTCTCTTTTTTGCAGCTCAGCTTCATATAATCTTGCCCTCAGCATAGCCCATGCGCTGGCTTTATTTTTATGTTGTGAACGCTCACTTTGGCACTGCACAACAATATTAGTTGGCAAATGGGTTATGCGCACTGCGCTATCGGTCGTATTAACATGCTGCCCGCCGGCACCAGAAGCGCGATAAGTATCTATCCGAACATCAGATTCAGCAATTTCTATATTAATAGAATCATCAACTACCGGATAGACCCAAACGGAAGAAAAACTAGTATGACGCCTAGCATTGCTATCAAAGGGAGAAATACGAACCAAACGATGAACCCCGCTTTCGGTTTTGAGCCAGCCATAAGCATTTTTTCCCTTAATCAGAATGGTAGCAGACTTAATACCGGCCTCTTCGCCAAAATGAGTTTCAATAGTTTCCACCTTCATATTATTGCGTTCAGCCCATCTTTTATACATACGTAGTAGCATGGCTGCCCAATCCTGACTTTCAGTGCCGCCTGCGCCGGAGTGAATTTCTAAATAGCAATCATTTGCATCAGCCTCTCCGCAAAGCAAGGTTTCAAGTTGCATTTTGCTGGTTTTTTTATATAATTTTCTAAGCGCTTCTTCTGCCTCAAACACAGTTTGCTCATCACCTTCTTCCTCTCCCAGCTCAATTAAACCAATATTATCCCGTAAACTATTTTCAACCTCTTTTATCTGTTTTATTGCCCCTTCAATTTCCTGCCTTTCTTTCATGATTTTTTGCGCTTTTTCGGGATTATTCCAAAGATTTGGATCCTCAACCTTTTGGTTAAATTCGCTTAAGCGCTTTTTAGCGTCCTCCCAGCCAATATGTTCCTTTAACAGGCTAAGAGCTTGTTTAATTTCAACTATAATATTTTCTATTTCAGGGCGCATATTTACTCTATTCTAATTAGAAAAGACCACCGCGACCAGAATTTACGTCTCCGCTTTCTCCGGCCTCAATATTAAGAAAGGCTTCAGAATCCACACCAATAACCGAAGTTATCTTATTAGGCCCAGTTCCCGGCTTAAATGCCTCTAAAATCGCTTCAGATCCGGCAATGGCCTGCACGCCGGTAGCAGGATCTATCCAAATTTGTTTCATTCCTGCTGGCATATAAAACGGCGTTGGGGGGGTTCCTTTAAGCGCCTCTGCCATAAATTGGGTAAATATTGGCGCCGCTAGTTCACCTCCGGTGGCCGAACGCCCCATAGAGCGGGGAATATCATAACCAACATAAACACCAACCGCCAATTCGGGCGTATAGCCAATAAACCAAGCATCTTTATAATCGCTAGAAGTTCCGGTTTTTCCGGCAACCGGGCGCCCAAGCCTTTTTACATAAGTTCCGGTTCCCCTTTGCACCACGCCCTGCATCATTGAAGTTATTTGATAGGCGGTCATTGGGTCTAATACTTGCTCACGATTGTCAATAATTAAAGGTTCGGGTTGATTTTCCCATTTTTCAGCATTACAGCCCTGACAAATTCTACTATCATGCTTAAAAATAGTGTTGCCATATCTGTCTTGAATTCTGTCAATAAGAGTAGGAATAATACGCTTTCCGCCATTAGCAATAGTTGCAAATGCTGCGGTCATACGCATATCGGTAGTTTCCCCAGCACCGAGCGCCATAGCCAAAACGGGTAATAAATCATCGTAAATACCAAATAAACGCGCATATTCTGCAACAAGCGGCATGCCAATATCTTTTGCTAAACGAACTGTCATAACATTTCTTGATCTTTCAATTCCCCTGCGTAAAGTTTGTGGGCCATAAAAACGCTCAGTGTAATTTTCTGGCCGCCAAATAGTTCCATCAGCATTGATAATTTCTAAAGGAGCATCAAGCACAACGGAAGCGGGAGTATAGCCATTATCAAGCGCTGCGGCATAAACAATTGGCTTAAAGGCCGAACCAGGTTGACGAACAGCTTGAGTTGCACGGTTAAATTCAGAATCGGCAAAAGAAAAGCCCCCAACCATTGCTAAAACCCGCCCGGTGCGCGGATCCATAGCAACTAATGCCCCTTCAACTTCAGGTACTTGGCGTAGACTATAAATATCCTCCTTATCTTTTACCGGCTCAACATAAATAACATCTCCTACACTTAAGATTTGCGATAGGGGCTTTTTTACCCATTTGCTTTCTGAGCGCGGTAATTTACCGATAATGCGCGCACTATCCAGAACGCCATTAACATTCCTAGTCGGCCTTAAACCTATTTTTGCTTCATTTTTTCCCACCTCCAAAATGACAGCAAGTTTCCACTCCGGAATATCAAATAAGGGCTTTTGCTCCCATAATTTTTCTCCCCAATCACCCTCAATATCTATTGAGGCTACAGCTTCCCTAAATCCCTGTTTCTGATCAAACCTAATAAGGCCATCCATAAGGGCTTTTCGTGCATATATTTGCAATTTGGGATCAAGTGTTGTGCGCACGGAAAGGCCGCCACCATATAATTGTTCCTCTCCATATAATTTGGCTAATTCGCGCCGAACTTCTTCGGTAAAATATTGCGCGGAAAAACTACGCACACCTGCTGCGCGCGGCACAACATTCAAACTATCCTTTTTAGCTTTTTCTGCTTGTTCCACGCTGATATAGCCATTTTCAGCCATCTGATCTATAACCCAATTTCTGCGCTCAATTGCCGCCTTTGGAAATCTAAATGGCTGATAATTGCTCGGCCCTTTAAGCACCGCCGCCAAATAAGCTACTTCAGAAAGTGAAAGTTCATAAAGCGCTTTATCAAAATAGTTTAGAGCCGCCGCCGCAACTCCATAAGAATTAAAGCCAAAAAATACTTCATTAAGATAAAGCTCTAAAATTCTATCTTTACTAAATGCTTTTTCAATTCTTAAGGCAAGCAGAGCCTCTTTAATTTTGCGATTCCATGTTTGCTCGCTGCTGAGCAGGAAATTTTTGGCAACTTGTTGAGTAATAGTTGATGCGCCAACCAAACGCGAATTTCTACCCTCTAAACGCGACATTATATTATCACGCGCAGCGCGTAGAACCCCATCAATGGCTATCCCCCCATGCTTATAAAAATTCTTATCCTCTGCTGAAAGAAAGGCTGCAATCACTATTTCTGGAACGGTTTCAATAGGCTGAAACAAACGCCGCTCGCGCGCATATTCAGCTAATAAAGAGCCATCCGCTGCATGAACACGAGTAGTAACCGGCGGTTGATAGTCGGCCAGAACCTCAAGTGAAGGCAAATCTTTGGAAAGATTTACAAGAAAAACGACAATAGCGGCCAAAAGAATTAGGCTAATAAACAAGCCAAAACCAAAAAGCCAGCCAAGTAATCGTAACATTATTTTACCCTTAAATCATAATTAATCAGATATTTAATCTATTAAATTTAATTTCTACCTCTTTCAAATTCATCAAAATAGACAGCTATACCCCTTGCGATAGAATTAGCGACTCGCTCTGCCCATTCATGTGTTGTTAGTTTTTCTACATCCAACATATTGGAAAGAAAACCCAATTCTACAAGTATTGAAGGAATATCAGGCGAATGAAGCACAAAAAAGTCAGCTTTTCTAATAGGAAATCTCCGTAACTTCACTGTTGGCTTTAACTGATCCACTATGTGTGACGCTAAAATAAAGGAGCGTTTTCGCATTTGGCGGCGCATTAAGTCAACCAAAATTGAAGCAGCATATTTATCAATATTAGGAGGGGCAAGCCCCGCTATCAAATCAACTTTATTCTCTTTTTCAGCCAATATTTTGTCTAAAATATTAGTTGCCTCCCCGTCAATAGTATAGATGGATAATCCGCCAATTTCACTCTGTGTAAAAGAATCAGCGTGAATAGATATAAAAATATCTGCCTTATTTATTCTTGCCAAATTCACCCTTTCCTGCAATGAGAGAAAACTATCATCATTTCTGGTTAGCGCCACTTCATAATTGCCCGTTTTAATGAGCGTTTGCTGCAATAATTTAGCAAAATTTAGCACTATATCCTTTTCCATTATTTTGTTCTTACTTCTTGCCCCACTGTCAATTCCGCCATGTCCGGGATCTATAATTATTAGAGGGCGCTCAGATAATTTTGTGTTCAAACTGCCGGCCGGATTAGAATTTTCGCCTAATTCGGATAAATTCTTCTGTTGCATATTATTTTGTTTTTGTGCGGTAAAATATTGCAAATCTGCCTCAACATTTTGCATAAATTTCTCTTTTGTTGCCGGAATTATATCTATCACTAATCTTGCGGGTTGATTTTCAAAACTATCTAAAATATAGGCTTGTTGCACTTGAGCAGGGGAGTTTAATATTATCCAGCTTCTTATTCTATTCGTTGAAGCTTTTTGAAAATTAACCCTAGATATTAATCCTTTGTCATTCAGAACAATAGGCTTATCATCGGTGATAGCGGAAGTTTTAACATCAATTGCTAAGCGCATAGGATCAGCGAACGAAGTTAGGGCAAATAATGTTTTTGCGCTTAAATCAATTATGATTCGGGCTCTTTGCTTGGTTGAAGAAACTCTTACATCTAATATAGTTGGTAAATCGCTTATTTTTCTTTCGTTTATCGTTTCTTGCCCATAAATAGAGGAAGTAAGGAGGTTAAAAATAGTTATAAACAAAAAAATAAATCTAACAAAATTATTCATTAATAACCAGGTACAGTTTGAAATCCAGCAAATATCATTATTTTAGCAATATTTATATTGATTCGAATGTTAATAATTTTCTATTTAGCAAATTTATTAATTCAAAATGAGTTTTTTTGAGAATTTTTTCTTGCTAATAAGTGCAAACAAGCATAGATGCATAAAGTTAGGCAATAATTTGGCTTAGGTGAATAGATATTGGAGCTTTAACATTTAAGTTTGGGCTGGACGTGGTTTTTAGGATATATTTACAATATTATATGCAATCTATCTACTAAGCATTTGCCGAGCTTTTGTAATTCGAAAGTAATTCAAGACCGAATAACATATTTTGGAGATAGAGTAAGTTTTAGCTATAATTTTTTAGCGCTATATATGGAATTTATTATGACAAAACGAGAGAGAAGTTTGGTAAAAAATATTTATTTTTACTATATTCATAATTGCTCCGTTTTTTCACACTCATTCGCATGCGCAGAATATTTTCGCGCCAAATTTAATAATAATTTAGCCTTGCTAAGAGCCATTATCAAAGCAGATAATAGATTATTTGCTAAAAATTTAGGCCGGCATAGGTTTGGAGAAGTAATTTATCATGGCCACAAAAAGAATGTTAGTGGACGCAACCCACCAGGAAGAGACACGTATTGTTGTAATAAACGACAATCAATTAGAGGAATTTGATTTTGAATCCGCCTCGCGCTTACAATTGAGAGGCAATATATATTTGGCAAAGGTAACGCGGGTTGAACCCTCGCTACAGGCTTGTTTTGTTGAATATGGCGGAAACCGGCACGGTTTTTTGGCCTTTTCAGAGATTCATCCTGATTATTATCAAATCCCAGTTGCTGATCGGGAAGCTTTGCTTGCTGCCGAAAGAGAGCAGGTTAAGGAAAGTGAAGATGAAGAGATAGAAGAGGAGACCAGTGAATCATCTTTTAATACAGAGGATGAAATAAATGATATTTTGGAAAATGAAGATTTAGATATATCTACCGATATTAATGATGCTGAAACTGAGAGTGAAGCAGAGGAAAATGAAAATATATTAGATGGAATAGAGCTGGAAGAAGATATTGAGCAGATTACTGCCAACGACAACCTTGAAGTGGAGGAGGTTGAGAGGGAGAAAATATCTCTAAAACGATATAAAATTCAAGAAGTTATTAAGCGTCGCCAGGTGATGCTTGTGCAAGTTGTTAAAGAAGAGCGCGGCAATAAGGGAGCAGCCTTAACCACTTATCTTTCTTTGGCAGGAAGATATTCGGTTTTAATGCCAAATACAGCAAGAGGAGGGGGTATTTCCCGTAAAATCACTAATATAAAAGATCGTAAAAGGCTTAAGGAAATAGCATCCTCTTTGGCTGTTCCTGAAGGAATGGGGGTTATTTTAAGAACTGCGGGGGCTAGCAGAACTAAGGCCGAGATAAAACGCGATTTTGAATATTTAATGCGTCTTTGGGAAAATGTTCGCACACTTACCCTTAATTCAACTGCCCCCTGTTTAGTTTATGAAGAAGGTTCATTAATTAAACGCACTATAAGAGACCTATATTCAAAAGAGATTGATGAATTGCTGGTGGCGGGCGAAAAAGCCTATGCTGAGGCTAGAGAGTTTATGCGTATGATTATGCCTAGCCATGTAAAGAAGGTAAAACTTTACAAGGAAGAACAGCCAATATTTGCAAAGTATAAGGTAGAATCACAACTTGATTCCATGTTTTCTCCAAAGGTTACTCTGCCATCTGGAGGCTATATTATAATTAATCCTACAGAGGCTCTGGTTTCTATAGATGTTAATTCGGGGCGGGCAACAAAAGAAAGAAATATTGAAGCAACTGCTTTGCAGACAAATTTAGAGGCTGCGCAGGAGGTTGCCCGTCAACTCAAACTTCGCGATATGGCGGGTTTAGTAGTTATTGATTTTATTGATATGATGGATAGGCGCTCTATTCGTAGTGTGGAAAATAAATTGAAAGAGGCGCTAAAAAATGACAGGGCGCGAATTCAGGTAGGAAGAATTAGCCATTTTGGCTTGCTTGAAATGTCGCGTCAGCGCATGCGTTTTGGTGTTCTTGAGAGTTCAACCAATATTTGCCCGACCTGTAAGGGTGCTGGAATTGTGCGCTCGGTTGAAAGTTTAGCTCTGATGGTGGTAAGAGCAATAGAGGATTATGCGCAAAAAAATCCTAATACCTCAATTAATGTAAAAGTTAGTGCTGATGTAGCAAATTTTATTCTTAATGTTAAGCGGGAAGCGCTTAGCAAATTAGAGGCTAAAAATTCTATTTCAATCTCAGTATGGGCTGACATAGAAATGAGCGCCAATAATTTTATCATTGAGGCCGGAGAAAAAAGGCAAATTGCCAATCAAATTTCCTCGCATATAAAGGTTGATTCGGCTGGAAGCGAAGATATTGGTAGCGAACCAGAGGGAAGAAGTGATGCGCACCCTACTAAAAAACGTCGCCGTCGCCCCAATAAAAAAACACAAAATAAAACTGCCCAAATTGAGGCGCAACAAGAAAGTAACGAAGAAATAAAACAAGATGAAACTGAACAATCTGTTGAAGAAGCTAAAAAGGAGCGCAAGAGAGGCCGAAGAGGCGGGCGGCGCACAAGAGGTGCAAAGAATAAAAATTTATCTAATGAAACAGATGAAAATCTTAGCATAAGTGTGGATAGTGAAATTGCTCAAAAAGAAGAAGCAAAGGAAATAAATAAAGGGGAACGAACTGGCAAAAAGACAAAGAAAAACACCAAAAAAGCCAGCAAGAAGAGTGCTAAAAGCAAATCAACAGAACAAGTTGAAGATAAAGAAGAGAATTCAACGGAACAAAAGGAGGAGCAGAAGAAAAAGGAGCCTATAGGAGATGAGATAATTGTGACCTCTTCAAATAGTGAAGAGAATAGTGAAGAACAGCCGAAAAAAGTAGGATGGTGGCAAAGAAGAGGCTTTTTTGGCTAGAGCGTTTATATCTCATGGCTGGAGGTCTTTTTGGTCTTGCACATAGAGGGTTAGATTATTTGTTCTAAAAAACGCCTATATTCAAAATATTTTTGGTTTCATATCTATAGTAAGGGTAATTTAGTTATTAGTTGCAAAGAAATATTTTCTGTGTCAGCCTGAAATTAGGTGCAGATGAATAATTTGGGTAAATAAATGCCATTTAACAAACAGGGGCGCTGTCACTGCGGACAAGTAACATATGAGGTTTATGCTGAACCTTTAAGAATGGCGCAATGTCACTGCGATGCTTGTAGGCAAATTACTGGGGTAGGGCATAATGTGCAGGCGTTTTTTTATATTGCCGATGTAAAAATAAAGGGAAAAACGAGCTCTCACCAATCAATCGCTGATAGTGGCAATATTCGCACCCGTCACTTTTGCTCTCAATGTGGCTCGCGCTTATTTAGCTATAATAGTGCTGCGCCGGACATTATTGGCATTAGTGCAGGATCATTTGATGATAGCTCATGGTTTAAGCCGCAAATTATCCTTTATAATTCCAAACGAAAAAATTGGGATATAATTGATGAAAATATTAAAACGCGTAATTTTATGTGATCGCATATAATTTGTTAGATTTGACGATCTTTATAATCTGATGTGAGGTTAGCAGATATAGTAATTTTGCGATATTAAACGACATTAAATGGGCTAAATTATACTATATTAATTTTTGAAATAGAGGAAATAAATGGAGGAAAAAATGAGTGCAAAGAAAATTTTGATGTTATGTGGTGATTTTGGTGAAGATTATGAAATAATGGTTCCCTTCCAAACTCTTTTGGCTGTTGGTCACCAGGTTGATGCGGTTTGTCCGGATAAGGAGGCAGGGCAAACTATCGCAACTTCAATTCATGATTTTGAAGGCGAGCAGACTTATTCCGAGAAGCGCGGACATAATTTCACATTAAACGCGACTTTTGCTGATATTGATGCAAAAGATTATGATGCATTGCTTATTCCTGGAGGAAGAGCGCCGGAATATTTACGCTTAAATGAAGATGTTATTGCCATAGTAAAACATTTTTTTGCTGAAAATAAACCCGTTGCGGCAATTTGTCACGGGGTGCAAATTCTGGCGGCAGCCAAAGTGCTTAATGGGCGCGAATGTTCTGCTTATCCTGCCTGTGCGCCTGAAGTTGAATTAGCAGGGGGTAAATATGCCGATATTGCCATTGATGGCGCTCATGTGGAAGGAAATTTGGTAAGTGCTCCCGCCTGGCCTGCCCATCCGGCTTGGCTAGCGCAATTTTTACAGCTGTTAGGGACGAAAATTACGCTCTAAATTTACTCCTATATTGCCTAAGGAAAGATAATATCTTCTTTATAATAGATTTATTTAGTAAGGTCGGCTTTGACTATTTGCAATCTAATGCTATAGGAGCGGGCATATTAGTTCTAATATTTGGAACATTGTCCTAAAAAATCATTTTGGAGCATTTTATGAGCAAAATAAAAGTCAAAAATCCGGTTGTTGAACTTGACGGCGATGAGATGACACGCATCATCTGGCAGGCGATTAAAGATAAACTTATCTTTCCTTATCTTGATATTGATCTTAAATATTATGATCTTGGCATTGAGCATCGTGATGAAACTAATGATCAGGTAACAATTGATGCGGCCAATGCTATTAAAAAATATGGGGTTGGAGTAAAATGCGCAACCATTACTCCAGATGAAGCAAGGGTTGAAGAATTTGGGCTTAAGAAAATGTGGCGTTCGCCCAATGGCACAATCCGCAATATTTTGGGCGGGGTAATTTTTCGTGAGCCTATTATTTGTAAAAATATTCCGCGTCTTGTTCCGGGTTGGACTCAGCCAATTATTATTGGCAGGCATGCATTTGGTGATCAATATCGCGCAACCGATTTCAAATTTCCGGGCAAAGGCAAATTATCAATAAAATTTGTTGGTGAAGATGGCACCGAAATTGAACATGAAGTTTATGATGCTCCCTCAAGTGGTGTTGCTATGGCTATGTATAATCTTGATGATTCAATTCGTGATTTTGCCCGTGCATCATTAAATTACGCCCTAAACCGCAAAGTGCCGTGTTATCTTTCAACCAAAAATACAATTATGAAAGTCTATGATGGGCGCTTTAAGGATATTTTCCAAGAAATTTATGAAAATGAATTTGAAGATAAATATAAAGAGGCAGAAATTTGGTATGAACATCGCCTGATTGATGATATGGTTGCCGCCTGCATGAAATGGTCTGGCGGCTATGTTTGGGCATGTAAAAATTATGATGGTGATGTGCAATCAGATACGGTGGCGCAAGGGTTTGGCTCACTCGGTTTAATGACTTCTGTTCTTATGACACCTGATGGTAAAACCGTTGAGGCGGAAGCAGCGCACGGCACCGTAACCCGACACTATCGCCAACACCAACAGGGTAAAGAAACCTCAACCAATTCAACCGCATCAATTTTTGCTTGGACAAGAGGTTTGGCGCATAGGGCGAAATTAGATGATAATGAAGAATTGGCCAAATTTGCTGCAACGCTTGAAAAAGTGGTTATTGAAACTATTGAAAGCGGACAAATGACTAAAGATTTGGCTTTGCTTGTTGGCCCCGATCAGGAATGGCTTTCAACTATGGGCTTTTTGGAGGCGATAGATGCTAATCTGAAAAAAGCAATGGCTTAGATAGCTTTTTGAATAATTTCATTATTCATAGCCTTTATGCCTATCCTCGCCCTTTGTGATAAATTGGGGCGAGGGGGCTTAGGCTGAAGAAAATAGCGTAATCCAATAATGTCAGAGTTTGGTAATAGCCATAGCAATAAAGTTTTGTGGTCGCTAGAGGGCGGGCTATTTGATTCCGGTTCGGGGGCAGCAATAACGATGGAGTGTGATTTTCTGGCTTCTCTCTTGACTTCATCAACTGAGTTGATGATGATGGAGTAACATCGGTGATACAGAACTCCGCCTCTTGGTCATTACAGGCCAGCTCGTTAGCGTGAGCGCACAAAACATAGCCAATCCAGTGATTGTTAATCCCAGACTTAATTGGAGCAATTATCAATCATTATTGGATTTTTTGTTCTGGTTTCTGAAATATAAGATTATCGCTACGAGTGATAAGATAAATAAGGGTGGAACGATAAGCCAAAGGGTTTTTATTAAATCTGAAAGCGATTGATAGGTATCAAAAAAATCTTGCCAAAAATTATATTCTGTCATTTTATTTCTCCCAAAAAAACGACCACCAGATTTCTCTGGTAGTCGGGGAGTTCGTAAACCGCCAACAGACGGCTGCAATAACCTTTAGGCATTCTCAAAAAGAAAACCCTGAACATGCGCCATTGCCTCCCCGACTATAGATCGAAGAGACATCATTTCGGCTGATATCAGCCGCTGTTGGAGGAGTTACGACACCCCGAAATTAGCATATTTGCTAATTTTTATTTTAGCATAATAGAAAAAATAATTATTGTGAACCGTGAAGTTAGAATTTATCTTGACTTTATTTAGGCTTTTGGCTAATTAGGGAATCAGCTAAATAGGAAATATAATGCAAGAAATATTAAAGGCTTTATCACACCCATTAAGGCGAGAAATATTAGCAATGTTGCGTGTTGCTCCCAGAAGTGCGGGGGAAATAGCCAGTAAATTTGATGTTAGTAAGCCAACAATTTCGGGTCATCTAAATATTTTAAGAGAGGCCGAACTAATTGAACAGGTAAGGAATGGCACCACCCTAACCTATCATATCCGCCTTTCGGTTTTGGAAGAAACAATGAGCGCACTAATGGATAAATTTGATATTGGTAAAGGGGAAAAATAGGAGGGGGTAATGGAAGTTAGTGAATTTAATAAAGTTAAAAGGAAAATTCTTATAGTTCAATCAATTGCACTTTTGCTTTTAATTATAATGAGTTTTCTTGCTTATCCATATATTTGGAGTAATTTTGACTGTAATAAGGATATTGGCAAATTAACATGCGAACAAGCAACATTTGCAAAATATTTTGCAGTGCTATTTACACCTCTTCTATTAGTTTCAATTATGGCTATAACCATATTCTTTCCCGTAAAAGAAAGGGAAAAAGAGGCAGCCAAACCGAACCTAAAAAGATTAACTAAAATTATGAATACATTAGCAATTTTTCTTGTGATTGTACAACCATTTAACCTCTCATTATATTTCATGACGAAAGAAATGTTCAACAGATTTGCTGATGATATTCTTACAGGTGTATATATACTCATGTCCTTATTTTTTCTCTATATTGCCAATATGACAGGAAAAATGAGTAAATCACTTATTTCTGGCTGGCCTACCCCATGGAACTTAAAAAGCGAATTTGTGTGGGAAAAAACACAAAGATTTATGGGATTTGCCCTGACTATTGTTGCCATTCTTTGTTTTATTGGCGCTTTTGTCTGGCGAATAATTGATTATCCTATGCTGGTTCCTGCTATTTCAATCGGTGGCATGATAGTAGCATATATTATTAGCTTCATTCTTTCTTATTATCTTTATCAGCAAGAAAAACTCTATCAGGAAAATAGTAAGAATAATGGATGAGACTATCTCGTCGTCTGTGAAGAATTATTAACATATTGATATTTTGCTCCTTTTGAGCATTTAATATTGCAAGATTTTGTCTCTTTATGTGTAGTTTTCTTGCAATTTTGATGGATACTCTTGCGATTTCCAACTTCCAACTTCTGTCTTCTGATTTCAGACTTCTGCCCCTTACCCCTTACCCCTTGCTTAAAGCTAACACACCCACTACTAACTAATTGATATATGGCAATATTCGCCGTACCGTACGGTACGGTTCGGCGAATATAAAATAAAAACAATAAGTTAGAAGGGTGAATCGGGTTTTTGGATGTGTGGTGAATAGCTTTAGGGAGGCAAACTAAACTATGGCGCAAATCATTTTGGCTTTCCTTTATTATTTAGAGCAACTTATCTTGCTCTTCATCCTTGCGTTTAATTATATCTCATCCATTCAACTATTATGAAACAAAGTTCTTTATTTTGCAAAGTGAGTGGTATTTTATTCCGGTAAGTTGAGTTATCTGGATGTAGAAATGGTTGCAGGGGATTGCGGGATGGTTTTGGGGAGATTGGGGAGAATGGTTGGAGGCAAGGGCGCTTTTTCCCACTTAGTCTTGCTTTCTCCTTTTTCCCACAGCAATGCCCCCCGCCTTCACTGTTTCTTATTTCCAATATTTGGTTCATAATTATAACATATTTCAAAGTTCTTTCTTTTGCAAAGTAGGAGTGGTATTTTATCCTAGAAGTTGAGCCATTTGATTGTGGGGCGTGGTTTTTTGGGGAGGTGCAGGGTGCGGTTCTGTAGGGTGAATGGTCGGGGGATAGGTGATTGTGGGGGATTTGGAGTGACTGGTAGGGTGATTGTGAGGCGTGAACTATTGAGTTTATGACAGAGTTAAAACAGTCTTCTGATTTCCGATTTCTAACTTCTGATTTCAAAGAACCTGGACACCTCCATCAACCCTGATATTCTGACGGGATTGATCGTTATTTTGTCTAAACCTGTTTGAGTGAGCCGTTTTGCGGCCAATTTGGCCTAAAGCATGTCGCGTTCACTTGCATTCATTTAACATGCTTTATCTTTTTGTTTTGTGCCAAGTCTTTTATCCCAAAACCGGTGCCCACTTTTGCTAAGACATGCTATAGATTATTGTGGTTTGGTGGGTTTTTGCCGATTTTAGGCGCAATTAGGCTGTACTAGCCCTTCGTTCGTGAAAAACAAGACGCTTCATATTGTAAGCCAGATTGGCAAGCTTAATCTTTGCCTTAGCCCGTTTGATACCAATGGTGCGGATGAACAGACCCATTTTGCTTTT
>WFXU01000045.1 GCA_015490455.1 Hyphomicrobiales bacterium | reverse complement strand
TGCCGGCAAGCGCACAATCCCGATATTTTTAACTATTGGAATATTCTCTTTTTCAAGAATTTCTAATACAATTTCATTGGCTTCAGTTTGAGTGAAATCGTGCAACTCTGGAAGCATTGAATTTATTAGTGCAAATAAAAATAAGATAGGAAATAAAGTAAAGGGAAGTGTTATTACAAATAATAATATAAGCGAAGCTGAGAGACCTTTATGTCTTTCAAACCAATCTCCCTCAATATTTCCTTCTTTAGCACCCCTTGCCAATGCTTTTTTATTTTCTGCCCTAACAATGAGAAATATAACTAGCCCTATAAGCATTGCTAAAGGGAGAGAGTAAAATATTGATAATATCAGAGAAAAGAAAAACAACTTCCCACGATGACGTTTTATCCAACCCATCAAATAATCCTTATCCGTTGTTCAAACAATCCGTCCTGCCCATCTAATTAGTTTCACTTACCTATTATCTATAATGCTTAAATGGATTTGATTGTAAAGAAGAGGAAAGATATTATTAAGTGCCTTCACTGTTATTAGGCAATAAGTCCTATCACATTTTAATGTGCCTTTTCCATCCGAGCAGTTTAAGCGGGCGAAAAAGCAACTAAGAAAGCTCAAAACCTATCCTGGTCACTATTCATTCGGATATTAAGCGTTAGATCAAAGACAATAGGAAATTCCAAATTATTTTTCTTTTCTTTCACTATCGCTTTTTAATTGTCCGCAAGCGGCAGCAATGTCGCGTCCGCGCGGAGTGCGAATGGGAGAAGCATATCCAGCCATATTTATAATATCGCCAAATGCTTTAATCCTCTCCCAATCTGAACATTCATAAGGGCTGTTTGGCCAGCCATTAAACGGAATTAAATTAATTTTACTTGGAATATTTTTTAATAGGTGCACTAATTGTTTTGCATCCTTATCACTATCATTAATTCCCTTTAACATCACATATTCAAAAGTGATACGTTTAGCATTATTTAGGCCGGGATAATTACGGCAGGCATTTAGCAATTCTTTAATTGGCCATTTTTTATTTATTGGCACAAGTTTATTGCGTAAATCATCTCTTACTGCGTGTAGAGAAATGGCTAACATCACGCCAATTTCTTCGCCGACCTTTCTGATAAATGGCACAACTCCAGAGGTAGAAAGTGTGATACGGCGTTTTGAAATAGCCAGCCCATCACCATCAGAAGCAATTAATAGAGCTTGTTTAATATTTGCAAAATTATATAAGGGCTCACCCATGCCCATTACCACAATATTACTAATAGCACGGTAATTTTCACCGGGAACAAGCCCTATTTGAGAGCGTTTTCGTCCCTTAAAATCGCCCAATATTATTTTGCTCATCAATATTTGCATTAATATTTCGCTCGCGGTCAAATTTCTTACTAATTTCTGAGTGCCTGTATGGCAAAAAGAGCAATTTAAGGTGCAACCAACCTGGCTGGAAATGCAAAGCGTGCCGCGCTTTTGTTCGGGAATATAAACCGTTTCAATATCAACAGGCGGGGAAAGAAAATCACTATTATAAAAACGAAAAAGAAATTTTCTGCTACCATCATTTGATATTTGTTCTTTTATTAATTTTGGTTTGTTGATTACAAAATTTTTTGCCAAAAAAATGCGAAATTTTTTGCTAATATTATCCATCTTAGCAAATTCAAATATGCCATTTATATATATCCAATTATAAATTTGCGCAGCGCGCATTTTGGCTGTTTTTTTATCAATTCCAAATTTTATAAATTGCTCGCTAATCTCTAATTTTGTCAGACCAATAAGCTCTATTTTGTCATTTTTATCGGGAATATTGTGTGTAATATTGGTAGCGATATGTAAATCATTATTCATAGGAATGGTTTAATCAATAAGAAGCACAATAATCAACCAAATAATCAATTATATAAATTGAATTTAGGGACATTCGCGATTTATCGCGCGTGTTGCAGCCGTTACACCAGCAAGGGAAAAAATTTGCTCAATCATTTCTCCATTTTCTGCTCGGCCTCTTATGGTCATTACCGAGCCAGCGCGCATTTGCCCAGCTAATTTTTCGCTCTGCTCCCTATCGGCGAGCCAAGCTGCATCATCTTTGATAAATAATTCATATGATTGCGAACCGATAATAATTTCAGCCTGGCTATCCTCATGAAATTTGAACCCGGCAATTAAATTTAGTTCATAGCGTATATTTTCGCTCGGTCTATGGGAAAGATATAAATATGATTGAGTATAATTTGCTGGTTTTGGCTTAATATTTTTGGGATTTGAAAGAATAAAACATAATTTTGCGCTGGTTTGAGAAGTAATATAGGCCGACCAATCCTTAAAATCGCCCAATAATTGCACTGACTGGGCACTAGCCGCACTTAAAAAAAGGGTAAAAGTGAAAAATAAGGATAAAAGAAATCTGGCTGAAACTATCCGCTTTTTAGCCATAGATTTAGACATATATAATTTATCCCTTATAATTTGGCTTTTAGAATAATTCAATTATTTACATGCTTTGTCAATCTCATTCATTGCGGCAGTAACTCCGGAAAGAGAATATGTATCAACCGTATTAGTGCCGCGTTTTGAAGTGCCCTTAACAATTAGTTCAGCTCCCCGTTTCATACCATCAACAAAGGCCGGTTCATCTTCTGCGCTGGCTAGCCAGGCGGCAGAACCCTCAACAAGCATTTTATAAATTTTACCATCAATAATGGCGCTTGGCTGAGAATTTTCCTTTAGTGGATATCCAACCAAAGTTTGCACTTCATTTTTGGTTCCTAACCCTTTACGATGAATAACTAAAAAGTAAATATCCCCGCGATTTACATTTGTTGGCTTACTATCCTGTGGTTGTGAAGAAATATAACAAATAGGGCCGTTTGCATCTGTGCTTTTCCAGGCTGTCCAATATTTGAAAGTTCCAAGCATGGTTGGACTTTGTGCGTAAGACGTGGGAGGAACAAAAACTATAAAACTCGCCAAAGAAAATATTATATATTTTTTTAATATATTTCTGGAAATTTTCATCTACTTTGCCCTTTGTGTAAATTAGTATATCCATCAACTAATTAGCGTGACAATATTTCTTATAATGTCAGCAATGTGGCAATTAAGCTCGCCAATTTAATTTTTAATCTAAAATAGATGACTATAAGGTGAATAGGGCGTTAATTTTTTTATTTTTATGAAAATTTTTGCTTAAAGTCACCAAAAAAACTAACCAATATTCAAATAAATATTTACTAAGACAGCCCTTCCCTTAGCGAAATTTGGGCGATAATCCCGGCTCTAACTGATTTCGTGTAGCTTAATGCATATAAAGCTAAAAAGAAAATGGTGGGCCCGGCAGGACTCGAACCTGCGACCAAACCGTTATGAGCGGTTTGCTCTAACCAACTGAGCTACAGGCCCACATTCCGCCAACAGAATCCTCAGAAAGCCTAAAATGCACTCTTTCCAAACACCCCTCTTTTTAGACGCCCTTCAAGCGCCCTTCCTCAAATAGACTATCTGATAGGTTTAGCGAAACCCACCCTGCTAATAGCAAAGACAGCGAAGCAATCAACTAAAATCTGATAAAATTTTCCTTTTTTATAAAATTTTTCTTAAAATATCCCACATAATGTAATAATAATTAAGTAAAATCGCAAATGTGATTAAATATTATCTTATTCATACTTGACATTTAATACTCAACTTGTTGAAACCAAATCTGGTGGGGACTTTTAACTAAAATAAAGGAAATATGATGAAAAAAATTCTATCTATTAGTTTAATTGCTGCTTTATTGGCATCTCCCGTTTTGGCAGATGGCGATGTTGAGGCAGGTAAGAAAGTCTTCAAAAAATGCGCAGCCTGCCACCAAGTTGGCGATGGCGCAAAAAATAAAACTGGTCCTGTCTTAAATAATGTTTTTGGCAGAACCGCAGGCACACTAGAAGGCTATAAATATTCTAAAGCAATGATTGAAGCAGGTGAAGGTGGCCTTGTTTGGACAGAAGAAACAATGGCAGAATTCCTTGCCAAACCAAAAGCAATGATTAAAAAGACAAAAATGGCTTTCGCTGGTTTGAAGAAGGAAGAAGATATTAAAAATCTTGAAGCATATTTGCTTACCTTCTCACCCAATTATGAACCAAAGGCAGAATAATTTATTTTACAAATAAACTGCCCTAATTTAGACGCATTGAAACTTCAAAATCTCAAAAAATGGAGTTTATAATGCGTCTTTTTTTTATTATTACAACTATCTTTCTTACGATTATTTCAGCGCCAGCATTAGCGCAGACAAAGCAGGATTATGGTATTTTGGCAATAAGCGGCAATGGAGAAATTAGCGCAACTCCAGATATTGCCTATATAAATACGGGCGTTATTACGGTTGAAAAAACGGCAAAACAGGCTTTGGCTAAAAATTCACTAATCATGAATGAGCTAATCAATAAGTTAAATGCCTTTAATATTGCAGAAAAAGATATTAAGACTTCAAATTTCTCCATTTCCCCACAATATAATTATAATAATTCTGCAAATAACCAGCCGCCTAAAATAGTCAATTATCGCGTCAGCAATATGGTTACTATCACGGTTAGAAATTTGAACAATTTAGGAAAAATTATTGATGCTACAGTCTCAATTGGAGCAAATTCCATAAGTTCTGTTTCTTTTTCGGTTGCCAATAAAGAAAAATTGCTTGATGAAGCGCGCAAAAAAGCTATGCAAAATGCCATCAATAAGGCCAAGCTTTATGCAAATAGCGCCAATATTTCCTTAGGAAAAATATTAGTAATATCAGAAAATAGTGGCTTTATGCCCCCTCCCCCCGTTGATATGGTCATGGCAAGAAATATGGCTATAGCCGCTGAGGCTGCACCTACCCCAATTCAATCTGGTGAATTGACATTTAGGGCTAATGTTAATGTGCAATGGAGAATTGAACAATAATTAGAAAAACTCTAGATAAGTGCCTGATATAACATTCTTAAGGCAACAATGAGCAAAAATATAACAAATATTCTTTTTAATAAATTTTGCTCTAAATTATGGGCTAATTTTGCCCCAATGGGCGCAAAAAAACTGGCAACCAGACCAATAAGGAATAATGAAGGTAAATTAACATAGCCTATAGAATAAAATGGTCTGCCAGCAACGCCAATTCCTGAAATTATAAAGCCAAGCGTTGCCGGAATAGCAATTAAAACGCCTATTAACGCCCCAGTGCCTACTGCTTTATGAATATTATGCCCAAAGGCAACCAATGATGGAACGCTTAAAGATCCGCCCCCTATCCCCATCAATGCTGAAACATAACCAACAATAAAGGCAATTATTCTATGGGTTAGGTTTGATTGATCTAATTTACCTATTAATTTTTCTTGAATGGGCAATAAAATATTTAGCGCAACAAAAAGCGCAATAATAGCAAATATAATCCTTAAACTATCGCCAGAATATAATCTGGCTGAAAGCCCACCCAAAAAGGAAGATAGAATAATAAAGGGAGCCCATAATTTTATAATGTCCATCATTACAGCACCACGCCGATAATGCGCTAAGGCGCTTGATGAACCAGTCATAATAATGATTGCTAAAGAAGTACCAACCGCAACATGCTGATAAACCGCTGCATCATAACCTAAAAGTTGAAATGCCAGCGCCATAGCCGGCACCATAATAATACCTCCTCCTACTCCAAGCAGACCGGCAATTAAGCCGCCGCACAAACCTGCAAAAAGCAATCCTAAAATGAGTGGTAAAAATTGGGAAATAAACTGCATAAATTAATCTAATACTGCACCGGCTTTAGTAAGAATATCAATAGTCAAAGAACGGCGAACTTCTGGAGTTTGACAAACATAATGTAAAATGCCTTTCTTTTTCTTGCCGCGAAAATTTATATCAGCGCCCGCCTGCAATAATAATTTGAGCTCCTCAATATTACACCAGCTAGCCGCACTATATAGAACAGGAATACCATTACGCCCTACCACATTTACATCGGCACCAGCGTCAATTAATAATTTAGTAACCTCAACACCCCCTTGCCTGCCAGAGGCCAAATAAATAAGCGGATCACCAAAACGGCTTAAACTGTTGGGATCGCCTCCAGAACTAAGATATTCTCTAACCTCCTCAGCCTTATTTTGCTGCACTGCTGAAGCAATGGGAATTTCAGGCTTACGTGGTTGGCAAGCAGAAATAAAAAATATGATAAAAATAGCAAATGATAATTTGCTAATATTTTGCATCTAACCCCTCCAAAGGAAATGAATCAAATATATATTGTTACCTAACCTAGCCTTTGGTCAAGTGTTAGCTAATTAATTTCTTTAACCGGCTGCCTAATTATTGTTCTTAATTTTTCTGGCGCAACGCGACGCGGATCATTTAGATATATTTCATGATGAAAGCCGTGCGGTTTTAGCCCATTTGCTGGCATAAATTCTTCGTGCATTTTTGTAATAGTTGCCCCTTCCTCGCTATAAGAGCCAATATGCATTATTTGCACCGATTTACCCTCGTCAAACCATTCCATACGCAGGCTTTTTGGCACTTCACCCAGTTTTTTGCTCGCTTTTTCAACTGCATCAGCAAATAGGCTTTGTAATTCTTCTTCTGGCCAATTTGGCAAGGCTATCATCATGCGCCA
Source organism: Hyphomicrobiales bacterium (assembly GCA_015490455.1). Classification (GTDB taxonomy): domain Bacteria; phylum Pseudomonadota; class Alphaproteobacteria; order Rhizobiales; family Devosiaceae; genus S141-66. The sequence continues at coordinate 14,665 of WFXU01000045.1, read as the reverse complement.
TTTCCAATTTTCCTTTTTGCCATTGATAAAATCATTCATATTATCTGCCCACCAAAGCCCTTCAAGTGGCGGAGCAACAAAATCTTTGCCATATTTTTTCTTGGCGATAAATTTTATCGGATAGACCACCGAATAAAGCCAAGCAACCGCCTCTTGATAAACCTTAGAATCGGGTGAGCCTTCACCATCAATCATTAAAAAGCGCATTTTTGGCACGTCAACAATAGAAAATTGCTTAGCTGATGGCTGATAAAATTGTTTAAGTTGCTTTTTTAAGTCTTCCTTTTTCATTTGTTTTTCTCCTAAATATTTTATGGTTTTGATTATCCATTTTTGCTCCGCCCTTAATTGCATCAGCGCATGTTCAAACATGATTTTTACAAAATCTGGGGCGTGAGGCTGGTCATTCTTAATATTTTTAAGGCGTTTAACTTCTTGCTTGATGGCTTTATTTCTAATTTTAAGCGCCTTTATTCCTTCGTCTTTTGCAAAAAGAGGCTAATTTGCTAGCCCAATCATTAGCCTTTTAAGCAAATAATAAATGGAAGAAAAGGCAATATCAGTCCATTCACGCATACCGCGAGCTTTAATCAGCTTTTCAATTTCATAACCATGTCTTGGCGCTTCGCTAAGCAGCGAGAGAATGGCTAATTCTGAATTACAAGCTGCTCTTTCACATTCTAGCGCAAAATAGTTTTAATTTTGTCAAATTAAGAATTATTGACAAAATGATATCATTTTGATATTATTTTGCTAAAAGGAGATAAAAATGAAAGAAAAAATAAAAAAATCACTAAATGGTATTCCTATATTGATATTAGGAATAATAATTATAATTTTGGCAATTATCTTGCTGGTTAGTGCGATTTTTTCGGGCTCAGAGGCAGAAATTTTACTTACCATTTTTCTCTTCATTCCAGCGGCAATAGTGATTAGTGTTTTTCTTTTTGTTGGGCTTTATATGGTGGAGCCAAATCAGAGTGCAGTTTTATCGCTTTTTGGCAAATATGTTGGCACTGCGCGTGAGCAAGGTCTACGTTTTAATAATCCTTTTTATATGAAGAAAAAAATATCTTTGCGTGTTAGAAATTTTGAAAGTGGGCGCTTAAAGGTAAATGATTTAGGCGGCTCTCCTATTGAAATTGCCGCTATTGTAGTTTGGGAAGTGCAAGATAGTGCGGAGGCGGTTTTTAATGTTGATGATTATGAAAGTTTTGTGCAGATTCAATCTGAAGCGGCAATTCGCTCAATGGCATCTAGCTATCCTTATGATCCGCATAAAGAGGGGGAGGTTTCACTGCGCTCCCATCCTATGGAAATATCAGAAAGATTAAAGAGAGAAATTCAAGAACGTATTTCTAAGGCTGGAATAAATGTAATTGAGGCACGAATTTCCCATCTTGCATATTCACCAGAAATTGCCCAAGCTATGTTGCAGCGCCAACAGGCTGGGGCGATTATTGCCGCACGTAAATTAATTGTAGAAGGCGCTGTTGGCATGGTAGAAAGCGCGCTTGAAAGTCTGCAAGAAAAGGAAGTTCTGGAGTTAGATGAAGAGCGTAAAGCCGCAATGGTGAGTAATTTACTTGTGGTTTTATGTTCTGATAATTCCACTCAACCGGTGGTTAATACTGGCTCGCTCTATTAATAATGGCGAATTAAGGTGTCAGAAAAAGGCAAAAAATCATATTTACTTCGCATTAATGCCGAAATATTAGAGGCGATGAATCGTTGGGCGGATGATGAATTACGTTCGCTCAACGCGCAAATTGAATATGTTTTGCGCGATGCTTTACGTAAAGCAAACCGCTTAAATAATAGTCAGAAGAAACATAATAAAAAATAATAATAACATATTGAAATATTTTTATAATCATGCCAGTTTATCATTTCTAAATTTATGAAATTTAACAAATAATTTTGGGAAATAAATGAATATAATAGCCCTTATTATTTTTGCTATACTAATTATCATAGCGCTCATTCATTTAAGTTGGGCTTTTGGCTCTTTTTGGCCGGCAAGGGACGAATATTCTTTGGTACAAATGGTTATTGGTGAGCCGGATATACGCCATATGCCTTCTAGAAAATTGATTTTTTTCATTGCTATTGCGTTTTTTTTAGCGGCCTTATTTGCTCTTTGGGGCGCCAATATAATAATGCCCCCCCTTCCCCTTTGGATAAGGGAATTAGTTATTTTTCTTTTGGCCTTTATTTTTGCTACGCGCGGCTTGGCTCCATTTTTGATAGCCAAACAATTGGGCGAGAGGGTTGAGCCTTTTAAGAGCCTTGATAAAAGTCTTTTTGCACCAATTTCTATCTTAATTTCTATTGGCTTTATTATATTATTGGTCAATTTATAATTTATTTTGCTTGACCGAAATTTTGCTAACTTTTAGGCTGGTGGGGTTAAATAAAATTATAAGAAGACTAAATAATGCCATCTATTGCCAGCCTTAATAATGTCAGTAAGAATTTTGGTAAATTAACAGCGCTTAAAGATCTATCTTTAGCAATTAATGAAGGGCAAGCAGTTGCTTTATTGGGGGCAAATGGTGCTGGTAAATCAACCGCCCTTTCAATTCTTTTAGGATTAAAACAAGCAACTTCAGGCACAGCAGAGCTTTTTGGAAAAAAACCGGGCGATCCTATTGTGATGAGAAATATTGGTGTAACCCCGCAAACTGTGGGATTTCCAGTGCAATTAACCACTAAAGAATTATTAGAATTTGCTATTTCTCATTTTCCAAACCCAAAAAAAATTGATTATTGATAGAAAATTTTGGCTTAGAAAAAATCGCCAATAGGCGAGTGCAAGGTTTTTCTGGCGGGGAGCGCCGGCGCATTGCTTTAGCGCTAAGTTTTGCCGGTAATCCAAAATTAGTTGTGCTTGATGAGCCTACCTCAGGGCTTGATGCAAAAGCGCAAAAGGAATTTCAAATTATTGCTAAAGATTATGTTAAAAATGGTGGCAGTTTAATTCTTACTTCCCATTATTGGCAGGAAATAGAATTTATTGCCGATAATATCATCATGATAGATAAGGGAACTACGGTTTTACGCGGCGCAATCAGCGATATTAAATCGGCAGTAAATATAAATAATATTAGTTTTCAGGCTGAAAAGGTGAATAAATTCACTAAACAAAATTTTCAGCTTATTGATGGTAAATGGACAATAAGCACAAATAATTCTGATAAAATCATAAAACAACTAATTGATTCAAAACAAGATTTTAATAATTTAACTATTGAGCCACAATCGCTTGAAGAAGCCATTATTATTTATCGGCAAAAACAGGAAGCAAATTAAATGCAAATATTTTTCGCGCATCTAAAATTGCAATTAAGACGCTTATTAAGAAACCCTGCCTTTTGGGTGCCAACAGTGCTTTTCCCGATGATGCTTTATAGTTTTTTTGGCGCTGCCCTGCCCCCTGCTGGCATATATTCACAAATGGCGATTGCTTCTTTTACTATTTATGCTGTGGTTGGAGTTGCCTTTTATCAATTTGGCATTGGCATTGCTTTAGATAGAGAAGATCCTTTTTTTGTTTGGGTTAAGACCCTCCCCTTAAATTCAATCCCTAATGGCTTAGCGCAAATAGTTAGTGCATTAATTTTGGCTTTAACCGCCGTTATGTTGGTGCTTATTGCTTCTTATTTATTTGGTAAAACCCAACTCACATTAGAGCAATCATTACGGCTTATTTTAGTCTGTTTAATTGTTTCAATCCCTGCAGCTTTAATGGGGATTGCTTTAGGATATTCCGCCAGAGAAAGGGCTGCCTCAGCGCTAGCAAATTTAATATTTTTACCCTTAGCTTTTCTTGGTGGCTTATGGATTGCCCCTGCACAATTGCCTAATTTTGCCGCTAAAATTTCTGATTATACACCAACAAGGCAAATGGGTGAATTTGCCTGGAGTGCAATTCTTGGCACTATGCCAGAAGAAAAATATATTTTTGGAATAATTGCTTATACAATATTTTTTGCGATTTTAACTTTTATTCTTATTAAGATAGATGGCAAAAAACGTTTTGGATAGACATTTTGTTTCTTGACAAAATAGTCTTTAGCTAATCTGATGAAACCAGCAAAATTAAAGGAATGGTTTTGCATAAATTTTAATCAAGGTTTGAAATTTTCAAACCATCATTCTTTGCGAGGACATAATGCGATTTTTAGCAAAAATAACAAATATCATAAAATTTTTTCCTATTTTTCTGGCTCTTTCTACTGTAAATACAGCTAATGCTGGGGAAAATAACCCTTCTGTAAAATTTGGATTTCTCTCTACCAATGGCTTAATTATTTCTGATACAATAATAGTGGATGCTGACTTTAGTAAAAAATACAATATTCCCGCTATTATGACCCCATTCCAGATAAAGGTTCCGCGTCAGAACGGCTTAGAGCGACTTATTGAATATGGCACCGAACCAAATTCAATGATTATTAAGCTAAATTTTGTGACAAATAGCGGAAAAGAAAATGAAAATCGTCAGCTTGTGGAAAATTTACAATTTATTCCAATGAGCGTTGACATGACAGACCCTGAAGACAGAATAAAGGCTCTTACCAATCTAATGGTAAATGATGCTTTTAATATGGTAACGCAAAACTATGAAAAAAAAGAATATATTGGAGCAAGAAGAGCAAAAATAAATAATATTGATGTTATTGATGCGGTTGGCAGTTTTATTGAACCCAATCTTGGTCTCATCTATGTTAGGATAACCGGCTATCTTAATCCAAATAAAACAGATGGTATTTTTTCTGTAGCTAATATTGTTGCCGATAAATATGACATAACCAATCTTGAACAATTATTCCTAACTGGCAGCGGCAAAACAATTGAGAGTTTTGAATATTTGCGCGAATAATTTACTCGCTACATATTATTATGATCAATATGAGCAAAATTGCTGGATATATAAATTCAGCAATTCTGCTAGGATATTTAATAATTGCATTCACCAAATCTATACCGCCAAAGCGGATTAGTTTCAACAAGCTATCCTAGCCCGGTTATCTTAAATTAATCCGGAGCATTTTCTTTTTTTCTTCTTCTTCTAATAAGTCTTCTTGTTTTTTTCGGTCTTTTAATTTTCTTGGGCATTTCAGTCCAGCGGACAATTTGCATTTCCCCTTCAATAGTTTCAATAATGGCGGTGCAACTTTCAACCCAATCACCAGTATTTATATATTTTATCCCTGCCCTGTCATGCATATCGGCCATATGGATATGCCCGCATATTACCCCATCAACCCCTAATTGCTTGGCTTCATAAATTAGTGCTTCTTCAAAGCGCCCAATTATACTAACAGCGTTTTTAACCTTATGCTTGGCCCATGCTGAAAGTGACCAATAAGAAAGCCCCAAACGCCGCCTACCCCAATTTATCAAAATATTGGTTTTAAGAGCAAAATTATAGGCCCAATCACCAACATGGGCGAGCCATTTTGCGTGTCTAACAACAATATCAAATTGATCACCATGAATAACTAAAAAAGTCTCACCCTTTTTGCTGGTATGAATAGTTCTATCAATAAATTCAATTTCACCAAAATATGTTCCCAAATATTCGCGTAAAAATTCATCATGATTACCGGGCAAATATATTATTCTTGTTCCCTTTTGTGCTTTTTCCAATAATATTTGCACCAGAATATTATATTGCTCTTTCCAGCGCCATTTTTTCTGTAAACGCCAACCATCAACAATATCACCAACCAGATAAATTATTTCGGCTTCATATTTTTGCAAAAAATCAATAAGTCGCAATAATTGCGTTGTGCGCATTCCCAAATGTACGTCAGAAATAAATAAGGCACGCACATATTTTTTTGCTTTGGATTCTTCCATATTAAGAATAGCTTTCAAAACTAATTTGGCCGATCACTCTAATAATAGTTTTTTCTTTAATCAAATAAAAATATTATAATTGCAACCAACATAAGGCCAGCTAAAATAATTCCCAAATATTTTTCCAAACCGCTCTTTTGCAAAAAATAATATAATTGTTTGCCAAACACCATCCAGGCAAATGTTGAAAGCGGCGAAATAATAAAACAACCAAATGTCAAAACCAATAGGCTAAAAAAACTCCCCTCCCCCACAACCACAAAGGCAGATACAAAACTCACCCCCATAGCCCACGCTTTGGGATTTATCCATTGAAATAATGCCGCCTCATAAAATTTCATTGGCCTTGCTGCCCCTTCTGTCTTGCCAATTTTTAACCCAAGTAAATTATAGGCCAGCCATAAAAAGTAAATTGCGGCAAAATATTTCAAAATTATTTTTAATATTGGGAAAATATTAAATATTTCTGCTAGCCCCAAACCAATAAAAAACACTAAAATGGGAAAACCAATAATTATGCCAATAGCATGTGGAAGAGTTCTATTTAAGCCAAATTTTGCAGCCGAAGTCATCAACATTAAATTATTTGGGCCGGGAGTAAAAAAGGTAGGTAAAGAAATGAGCAAAAAGCCAAAAAGTAAATTATAATCCATATATCACCATTTAGAATTTTAATTAATTGGCCATTTTGCAAAGCCCATTTCGCCAAAAATATGAAATAGTCAAAATATAAGGCTATAAGTCAGTTATGCTGACCTATATATAGATGTAAATGGGTAAGGTAAAGTGAAATTAGCGGCGAATAGACATTTTTAGTGCCCTAATTCGGTTGAAAGAGGTTTCAATTCTGGCTCTAAATGCCGGATTTCTTTTTGCTTCCTCAATAATTATATTTTGTACTTCGTTTGCTAAAGAAATACGATAATTTGCCGTATTAGAAAATAATAATATATCAACACCGGCATTTATTGCCCTTATTACCGTTTCTTGAAGGGTGAAATTATCTCTTATCGCCGCCATTTCTAAGTCATCAGAAATTACTACCCCTCTATAGCCAAGTTTTTTTCTTAATACCCCCATTATCCAATTTGGCGATAGACTTGCGGGCAATGGTTTTTCATTTTTTGGGGAGAATTTCTGATGAAATAAATGACCAACCATAATCATATCAACCATTCCCCCTCTGAGAAGTATTATATATGGTTCAAGCTCCTCAATTTGCCAACTATTGCTAATGTCAACAAATCCAATATGTGTGTCTTTATTAGTTGAACCGTGACCAGGAAAATGTTTTAAGCTGGTTAGAATATTTGCACTTCTGTGCCCCTCAATAAAGGCTTTGGCATATTTACTAACTTGCTTACTATCTCTCCCAAAAGAGCGGCCATAGCGGGCAATGATAGGATTATCCTTATTTATATCCAGATCCACAACGGGAGCAAAATTAAGGTTAAATTTTAGTGCTGCTAAATTACGAGCTAAATTTGCATATATTCTTTTTGCACTTTCTACAGTTTGCCCGCGCGCAATTTCCCTTGCCGATTGAATTTCCTTAAAACCAACAGAGCGTGTTAGTCGCTCTATTGAACCGCCCTCCTGATCAACAGCTATAAGGGGAGGTAAAAATGAGGTTGAATTTAATAAATATTCATTTATGGCTTTGACATCTTTGAGGCTTTTTACATTATTTTTGAGATAAAAAACTCCTCCAATTTTACCCTCACCAATTAAAGAACCTATTTGCTGAACCGATTTATCGCTAACTTCATCGCCCTTAAAACCGAGCAAAATCATTTGCCCAGCCATCTGCTCCAAAGTCGCAGCTTTTAATGGCGATAAAAAGAGCAGATTAAAAAGCGCTATAAATAGCGCCAGAATAAAATAAGCTAAATATCTATTTTTCATAAAATTAGAGGCGATTAAATAACCGTGCCAGAATATTGCTAAAAAATGGCGATCAAATGACCGCCATTTGAAATTTAGATATTTTGCCGATTTTTTATTAGATCATCAACTACTGATGGATCTGCTAAAGTTGACGTATCGCCGAGCGAACTATAATCATTTTCGGCAACTTTACGTAAAATTCGTCGCATAATTTTACCCGAACGTGTTTTTGGTAAACCTGGCGCCCATTGAATAAAGTCCGGAGTGCAAATGGGGCCTATTTCTTTTCTCACATGCTGTTTTAACTCTTTTCGCAACTCCTCATTTGGCGTTGCTCCGGCCATCAAAGTAACATAGCAATAAATGCCTTGCCCTTTAATATCATGCGGAAAGCCAACAACCGCCGCTTCCGAAACTGCGGGGTGAGAAACAAGGGCGCTTTCAACTTCTGCCGTGCCAATTCTGTGTCCTGAAACATTAAGCACATCATCAACCCGCCCAGTTATCCAATAATAGCCATCCTTATCACGCCTACATCCATCACCGGTAAAATAATAGCCCTTATATTGTTCAAAATAGGCTGAAACAAAGCGATCATGATCTGCATAAAGTGTGCGCATTTGTCCCGGCCAGCTATCTTTAATTGCCAACACGCCAGAGGCTTCTATATCAGTAATTTCTTTACCACTATTGGGCTCAAGAACAGCTGGTTGCACTCCAAAAAATGGCTTTGTGGCAGATCCGGGTTTTGTCGGAATGGCAGCGGGCAAAGGGGTTATCATAAAGCCGCCTGTTTCGGTTTGCCACCATGTATCAATAATTGTGCATTTTTCTCTACCTACCTTTTTATAATACCACATCCACGCTTCGGGATTTATCGGCTCACCAACAGTGCCTAAAATTCTTAAGGATGATAAATCTGCCCCATCAACATATTCATCTCCCATTCCCATGAGTGCACGAATTGCTGTTGGTGCAGTATAAAAAATATTGACCTTATGTTTATCTACCACCTGCCAAAAGCGAGATGCATCAGGATAGGTCGGGACACCCTCAAACATTAGCGTAATGGCGCCATTTGCCAATGGTCCATAGACAATATAAGAATGACCCGTAACCCACCCAACATCAGCCGTGCACCAATAAATATCGCCATCCTGATAATCAAAGGCTACCTCATGCGTAAAGGAAACATAAACCAGATAACCACCTGTTGTATGTAAAACCCCTTTTGGCTTACCGGTTGAGCCGGAAGTATAAAGAATAAATAATGGATCTTCTGCATTCATGGGTTCTGGCGGGCAATCGGCTGAGGCTTTTTCCATCTCCAAATGATACCAATAATCCCTTTTCTCATCAAAATTTATTTTTTCACCCGTGCGCTCAATAATTAATACATTTATTCCATTAAGCCCGCTAAGCGCTTTATCAACATTTGCCTTTAGCGGCACTCTTTTTCCGCCGCGCACCGCCTGATCGGCAGTAACAACCAAAGAAGCATCGCAATCAATAATGCGGCTCTTTAACGCTTCAGGAGAAAAGCCGCCAAATACTACCGAATGAACTGCGCCAATGCGCGCGCACGCCAACATTGCATAAGCGGCTTCCACAATCATTGGCATATAAATACAGACCCTATCGCCCTTTTTTATTCCCAATGATTTATAGACATTTGCCAATTTGCAAACTTGTTTATGCAATTCATTATAACTAATATGTTTTTCCTGATTTGGCTCATCCCCTTCCCAAATTATTGCGGTCTGATTGCCTCTTTTTTCCAAATGTCTATCAATACAATTTACACTTACATTTAGTTCACCATCTTCAAACCATTTGATTGAAATATTCGGATAGGAAAAACTGGTATTTTTGACTTTACTAAAGGGCTTTATCCAATCAATTCTTTTTGCTTGCTCCGCCCAAAATCCATCAGGATCGCTGACCGATTGCGCATAAAGCTCTTCATATTCTTTTGTCCCAATTTTAGCCCTCTCAACAATATTCTTATTTGGCTGAAAGATTTTTTCTTCACTCATATTCTCCTCCCATTAATAATTTGAACCCTAAAATGGGTGGGAGCAAGCATTCCTCTCTCGCTTTCACCACAATGTAACATTCTTATACTATAAATCATAAAATAAATATATTATGTGAGGAAAATTGTGAGCAAAGAAGAGAAAACCAACACTAAAAATACAGAAATCAACAATATTTTCACATATTTGAGACCTGCAAAAAAGAATGAAATAGAACAGGTGCATATTTGGCTAATGAGGGCAATCGAGGAATCGCCCTTTTATGGCGATTTATTTAAGCAATTTGAAAAATCACGCCTATCCAAAAATTATTTATTAAATTTATATTACACTAATCCGGCGCATATTATGCTTATGATTGATAATGACAAGCCATGCGGTTTTATGATTTCAGGCCCCCAACTTGGCACATTATGGCTTTATTGGTCATATTTATTACCCTCCTATCGCAAAGGCATGTTGGCAATGAGAGCCATGCGTTCCTTTATTAAATATTGGGATAATGGAGATTTTCATAAAATATCTACCTATACAAAGGAGGGCAATAAGCCGGCAGAAATGATTATGAAAAGAAACGGATATGAGCATATTGTGACGCTGGAAAAGCACATTTTTGGCGAAGATTATCAGCTTTATGAGCGAAAATTAAATAAGAAGAGCAAAATTTATGATTTTGGCTTAAAAACAGGTAGATTATCACTGTTAAAACAAAGAATTAAGCACCTATTTGCCATCTAGCGCTTTAGGTTTTAATGAATAATATTTGGCAATAGAAAATAGTGAAATATTTATTTTAGCTAATTTTAGCGCAACAAACCATTGTGAAGCAGACCAGATTGTTATTGCAAGAAGGGCAGCTATTGCTGCTCCCATTATTCCATAATTAGGCACTAACAAATAATTTAAGCTAATAAGAGAGAAAAAGCCAATAAAAACCGAAGGCAGGCTAGCATAGGGCCTATCATATATTGAAAGCACTAAAGAAGCCGGACCAAATATAGAGCGAATTAATAAGCCGCTACATAATATTACTAAGGGCCAAAGGCCTATGGTAAAATCCTCGCCAAAAATAGCAAGAATAAACCGACCCATTATCGCAACCATCAATAATAGGAATAGTGAAAGAACGCTGGCAATTAAATTAGCTTCACTTATTTTTTGCAAAAAACCATCTCTATCATTATTCGCCTCTTTTTCAAACATATCGGGCACAATAATCGCATAAACTGCTGAAATGGCAAAAGCGATAAGAATAAATATGCGGCTAGATACTCCAAAAATTGCCAGTTGATGCGGATCAAGAAATGCTGAAAGAATAATTAAATCAACATCAAAGAAAAAATCAGAGGCCAAAACAATAAGCGTCCAAGGAAAAGCAAAACGCCACCAGCGTTTGCTTTCCTTTTCCCTTTCCTCTACCAAATCCTCTATATTGTGCGCAGTTTTTACAACTGTGAAAAATTGTAACAGAGCAATAAACATATAAAGAAATGAAATAATATAAAGTAAATTCATATAGCCTTCATGTTCGCTAAAGAATAAAGCGGCAATAATAAAGGCGGCTACCAAACTCATTGGTCTAAATAAAGAATCAGTGAAATAGGCGGCAAAGGGGCGTTTTAAGCCTATTAAAATTGAGCCATTAACATACATAATAGCGATTGAAGAAGATAAAATTACTATTGGCAGCCACGCCTCAGTAATTTTTTGCCCTATTTCGTCAAATTGGCTGGCCAAAGGAACAATTATTATTGCGACAATAATGGCCATTAAAACTATATGTGAATAGGAGTGAAAAATAAATTTTTTCAGCATCTTAGCATCTTTTTTTGCCCTATAATCTGAAGCAAAATAAGAGCCAACAGTCTGAAAGCCGAGCGGCATAATCAACATGAGCAAATTAACCACAGCCATTATAAGCATATAATTACCAAGAAGAGTCGCCCCCCAAAATCTAGCAATTGCCGCCTGCACCAAAAATACTAATCCCGCCCCAACAATACGCGTGGCAAATATTAATGATGATTGAGACAATATATCTTGTAATATTTTCATCTTGTCTTCTTCTGATCAGGCTGGGATATATCTTTTCTAAACGCCAGCAAAATATGTCTGATTTTAATCATTATTTCGCGGGCAAAAAATGCCAGATTGCCCAATAATCTTACAAAGAAATGGCTTGAATAATTAGCCATTGGCGGAACGGGAGAAATAATCCCCTTTGCCCCAACCATTCCCTTTTTGAACTGATGTAATCCCTGATAGCCATCAGTTCCACCAAGATCATAATATTTTGCCTTACAATTATCGCGTAGCCAGCGAATAATATGCCAGTGAAGAAAATATCCCGCGCGCAAATTCAGCGCTTTTTCATTAGTTGCCCCATAAAGATAGGTTGCGCATTCTCCGGCCTTAAAAATTATTGCTCCCGCGACAATCTCACCCTGTTTTTTGACAAAAAATAATTCCGGGCGCAATTTTTCATTTTGAATGGCCATTAATTGCTTTATTGTTACATTATAGGCAGAATTATCAACAAATTTCTTACGTTCATTCATTTGTCTATAGAGAATATCAAATTCATCCAGTCTCTCTGCCTTAGCATGCTCAAATAATAGTCCATTTTTTTCTGATTTTCTTAAATGATAGCGCCATTTTTGCGTAAAACTATTCCTTTGTTCCTCATCACTAAGGCGCAAATTAACAAAATATCTATTTGGAAAGCGTAATTGCCCGCCTTTAGAAAATCCCCTTTTTAATAAATATTCATATTCATAATTTTTTTCACCAAAAAAGGCGCGCGGCAAAATTGACAACATTATTTTGCGCCTTTTATCATATTCATTTATTAGCGCCGTGACGCATTTCTCATAATTTTTTTGCCTTAATTTATCGTCGTGATTTTTTAATATCGGCCCCCATTTAATAATAGCTATTGAGCCAAGCTTTAGTGGTAAATGCTGAATCAGCACCATCGCAGCGCCAATAATCTCCCCTTTATCAAGAAATAAAATTGGCTCACATTTTGTGCTTGGCCAGCGATTTTTAGCAAAAATATATAATTGCTCCTGCACCACGCCATCAAATTGGGCAACTATATTATCCCATTCCTCTCCCAAAATATGTTGAATGGTCAATATATTTTTGTTCTTTGCTATTGTTGCAGCTTGCATTTTTCTATTATCTGCAACACTATATTCACTGGCTAAAGTCATTTTTCCCCTAAAATATAATTTTTTGCAAAATAACAAATAAGCTCTAAGCAAATATCTAAAAAAAAATAAAAAAATAAAAAATAAAATATATGGTAAGCAAATTATGACTAAGGCAGAATGAAGTGATTAATTTTATGGATTTAGTAAATTTATGGATTTAGTTCTTGGTGCAGGCATTGTTGGGGTTAGCACAGCCCTTTATCTACAACAATATGGGCGCAATGTGGCTTTGCTTGACATAAATGGCATAGGTAAGGGGACGAGTTTTGGTAATGCAGGACTTATTGAAAAAACTGATTTATTGCCAAGAGTTTTTCCGCGAAATTTGGGGGAAATTCTTTATTACGCTACAAATAAAGATCCGCGTTTTCATTATCATTTATTCGATTTAATAAAATTAGCTCCTTGGCTTATGCAATATTGGCATAAATCAAACCCGAAAAATGTTGAAAAAATAGCTAATTATATTTCTCCCCTATTTTTACAATCGCTTGATGAACATAAAATTCTGGCTAAAAAAGCCGGAGCAAATAGATTATTGCGCGCAAATGGCTGGCTTCATCTTTCCAGAAAACCGCAAGATTTAATCGCAGCCATGAAAATTGTTGAACGCGCCCGTATGGCAAATTTAAGCGTTTCAATATTAAATGGTGAGCAGATTGCAAAGAGTGAGCCATTATTAAAAGAAAAATTTACTTGGGGAATACATTGGCATGATTCAGCCTCTATTATAGATCCTGCTCAATATACAAAAAAATTATATGATTTATTTATTAAGCAGGGCGGAGCAATGATAGAGGGGGATGCAAGAAATCTGCTGGAAGTTAAAAATGGCTGGGCATTAAAATCAAATATTGGTAATATTTTTGCAAAAAATGCCATTGTTGCGCTTGGCCCCCATTCTGGAATTATCTGTAAATATTTCGGCTATAAAATTCCTCTTGCTTTTAAGCGCGGCTATCATATGGAATATGGATATAAAGAAAAATCCAAGATAAAAATTCCAATTATTGATGCAGATAATGGCTTTGTGTTAGCCCCAATGAAAAATGCTATTCGCCTGACAACAGCGGTTGAATTTGCAAATATAGATTCTAAACCAACCCCCAAACAATTATTAAAAGTTGAACCTATCGCCCATTCAATATTGGATATGGGAGAGCGCAAACAAAAAAATATCTGGCTTGGCGCTCGGCCAGCAACCTCCGATATGATGCCCGTTATTGGCAGAGCGCCAAAACATAATAGATTATGGTTTAATTTTGCTCATGCCCATCATGGGCTCACCTTAGCACCAATCAGCGCCAAATTATTAGCACAATTAATGGTTGAGGGTAAAACGGAAATTGACATAAGCGCCTTTTGTGCCAGCAGATTTTCTTAGCAAATGGAAGATAGTCCTTCGTGAAGAATTTTATTGATATTTGCAGAAGTTAGAAGACGGAAGTCGGGGGGCAGAATTTGTGAAGAAAAAAGGTAAGTGAACATAGCGAGCAGGTAAGAGCATCAGCTGGACACCCCCATTTACCCTATCTTTTTTGGTGTTTTGTGATTTCACCGTTGTCAAAGGAGGTGGCACTATGAAACATCTTGGATTTTTTGATTTATTGGATCATTTGAAGCGATTGTTAGATGCGGGCGATCCTTTACTGGAATTAG